>NZ_JBEYYI010000030.1:0-126701 GCF_040645495.1 Nocardia sp. NPDC046763
GCCATGCAACACCGCACCGACAACCTCCTCGACGGCTTCCTCGCCGAAACCGGACTCACCCTCGACTCGGTAACTCCATGAATTCATCCTCAGTACTACCGGAACCCCCATTATCGGTCGATGTAATAGGTCGTTGTCCGGAAAACGGTTCTCGACACATGTGACTCGCAGCGATAAATGACGGTACTTTCGCGCTGTCATGTAGCGCTCGCGACCAGGGAGGCGACTGCGCGGGTGGCCGACTTTCGGCGTCTGGGTCCCCGCATCCGGTCGCGGTCGATGCGTCGTGGTGTGCTTCGGGGTGCTGATCGCGCGTCGAAGCGCGCCCGTACCCGATTCGCTCGAGCCGCAAGCGTATCGGCAACCACCGACAGGATGACATTGCCGCGTACACGGCAAGCTTTACCGAACCGGACTGCGGAAACGATCAGTGCCACAAGGTGTCTCACCAACATTCGTTGCCGATTCACGACACGGACCGGGTCCCCGGCCGGCCGAGCGTGCGCGGGAGAATCCGGCACCATCCCGACAATTCACGACGCGGTGCCGTCGGGATGGTGCTGCCGGGCTCGGAAAGGTCATGCGTAACTGCCCGGCGCTGAACCCTCTTGAACACCAACGGGATAACTCATACCTCTACGAGACAACCCGTCATCGACCCGCCACAAGTGCCCAAAGCCTCTTTCCGCGTTGGGGTTCCGGTAGTAATCGCCCGAATTCCGTTGGATTCTCAGCGATTACTACCGGAACCCCCCAAGGCCGGAGTCTCAGCCTGCAACTAGCTGACGGTCACCGTGCAGGTCCGGTGACGGTGTCGGCGCGCAGGCAACTGTAGACGGTTTCGCGGCTGATGCCGAATTCCTTGGCCAGCAACGACTTCGACTCACCCGCTGCGGCACGGTCGCGCAGCCTCCCGGCCTGTTCGGTGATGAGGACGGGTTTGCGGCCGGCGTAGGCGCCGCGCGCCTTGGCCGCGGCGACGCCCTCGCGCTGGCGTTCCAGGATCAGACGCAGCAGGGTCGCCATCGGTGAGTCCTCGCCGGTGAAGATCAAGCTCTCCTTCACGAATTCCACCCGCACGCCCTTGCCGGTGAGCAACCGGACCAGGCGGCGCAGGTCGTCGAGGTCGCGGGCGAGCCGGTCCATCGGGTGCACGATGCTGGCCCTCACGCCGGATCCATGCACTTTCGCGTGGGGGATCAATTCTCGGGCGGTTGTTCGAGTTCGTCGCTGATGAGATGCTCGGCGATGTCCGCGCTCGGGCCGCTCGAGGCCGACCACGCGATCCAGCGGGGTGGCGACTCGTCCGTGTTCGGCCTGAGTTGTCGGAGCACGTCTTCGGTGAGCCGTTATGAGGTGGTGAGTAGCTCGAGGTAGCGGCGAGCGAACAAGTAGGCATCGCCGGGCCAGCGCGCGGACAGGTAGTTGCCGTCGAGCACCGTGAAGGCAGGAGCGTCATCGGTGGCCGTGCCGCGGCGCACCAGTTCGATAGGGCCACGCTGGAATTGAGTGTCGGGGTGAGTCAGTGCAGCGCGGACCTCGTCCTCGACGTAGGCGGGATAGGTGCGGTAGTAGCGGCCCAGGCGCCAGGCGGTGGAGAAATAGGCGCTGCGCTCCATGTATTTCGGAAGACACGTGGTGAAGCGGTCGGCGAGGGCACTTCGGCCGGTGGCCGGATCCTGGGCGCGAGCCAGGACCAGCACGCCATGGCAGATCGCGCCGACCGGCCGATTCAGTGTCCAGAAGCGGCTGATCTGTTGTTGCAGTGGCCGGGAGCCCAGGTACTGGCGCATGCCGGGTGCGTGACCGCCCGGCAGCAGCAGCCCATCGAACTGTGCGACATCGATGTCCGACCAGCTGAGCGTGGCGCGGAACTCCGGAGCGGCGCAGAGTTGGTGGTAGAACTTCTTGGGCTCGTCTTCTGCACCGAGTTGGCCGAACAGGACACCGGTCAGCAGCCGGGGGTCGGCTTGCGGGACAACGCCGGCCCGCTCGGTGGCGAACACGACCTGATGTCCGGCATCAGTGAGAATGCGCCAGGGAACGGCGACCTCGGTCACGTCGAAATCCCTGTCGGGGACGGGCATCAGTACGCGCATTCCAACATCCTTCTATGAACGATCGTGAGCAGGTACTCGACTGGCCGCATTCGCCCTCTGATGGCCCGGACGCCAGAGCGGGGGAGAGGCCACATCGCCGCGTCAACCTTGCGCGGATCGTCGTCGCCCTCTCGGCGTCGGCCGGGGACAGCGTGAAGAACCGGAACAGCTCTTCGCGGCTGATCTCCGGGAACTCCTGCAGACGGGCCAACTCCTCATCCGCGAACACCCGCGTCGCTACGAACCAACCAATAGCGTTGGGAGCCAAGCCAACCAGCAACCGGCCGTCACCGCAGGTCGAATCCGTGATTCACCCGCGGGCCGCTGCGGCTACGGCATATCCGTTGTTTTCGGCGGTTGCTACCGGAACCCCAGGTCGGCGGAGATGGTTTCGACCAGGGCCATGCGCTGGTCGAACAGGTCGAATGTGGTTGTGGTGTAGATCAGTTCGGTGTCCAGCGGGACCACGCCGAGCACCGGTTTGGGCAGGTCGAACGCGGTGTCGAGCAGGTACCGGAGTTGCCCGGCCAGTTCGCCATCACGAGACCGACCATGAGGCGGGCCTCCTTCGACTGTGAGAACGCTGGTCGAGTGTCGTAACCGCCAGCATCGAAGGAGGCCCGCCCTAAAGGTGGAACCACAGGTGAGCAATCCCGATGAGCGTCAGTCGGGATCTTCAGTGAGCACCATCAGAGGAAGGTGAAGGCGACGCTGCCGCTGGTTCCGCTTGGGGTGGTGACGGTGACCGAGACCGCGCCGGGCAGGTGGGCGGGGGTGACTGCGGTGATCACGGTGTCGGAGAGGACGGTGAACGAGGCCGCTGGTGTGCCGCCGAAACTGACGTCGGTGGTGCCTTCCAGTGCTGTGCCGGTGAGGGTGACCGTCGTCCCGCCGAGCAAGGTCCCCGTAGTGGGAGAGATGGCGGCGAGAGTGGGTGCCGCGGCGAAGGTGTAGGCGACGCCGTTGCTTGTTGCGCTTGCGGTGGTGACGGTGACCAGCACTGTGTTGGGCGATCCCAGGGGGGTGACGGCGGTGATCGTGGTGTCGGACAGGACGGTGAACGAGGCGGCTGGTGTGCCGTCGAAACTGACCGCGGTGGTGCCGGTCAGTGACCTTCCGGTGATGATGACGGTTTGCCCGCCTGCCGTCGGCCCTGAGTTGGGAGAGATGCAGGACAACGTGGGAACCACGGCAAAGGTGAAGGACACGCTGTTGCTGGTTCCGAACGCGTTGGTGACGGTGACCGAGACTGCGCCTGCCGCGTGGGCGGGGGTGACGGCGGAGATCTGGCTGTCGGAGAGGACGGTGAACGAGGCCGCTGGTGTGCCGCCGAAACTCACAGCGCTCACGGTTGCCAGCCCTGTGCCGTTGAGGACGACCGTCGTCCCGCCTGAGGTCGCCCCTACCGTGGGAGAGATGGAGGTGAGGACGGGAGCGCCGTAGGTGTAGGACACGCCGTTGCTGACTCCGTCGGAGTTGGTGACGGTGACCTGCACTGTGCCGGCCGCGTGGGCTGGGGCGATGGCCGTGATCGAGGTGGAGGAGTTGATGGTGAACGTCGCTGCGGTACCGCCGAATAGCACGGTGGTGGGAGTGAGGGTGAACCCGGTTCCGGTGATCACGACGCTGTTGGCCCCGGTGGTCGGGCCCGCGTTCGGAGACAGGGATGTGATGGTAGGCATGATGTTCGCCGCCTTACTGCTGTAGTGATGATTGCTTCTGCTGCACCGGGTGGTTGCCCGGCACTTGTGATGCGGCCCGCTATCTCCAGTAATGCCTCGGATCGGTTACCGGGCAACGCGTCTCCCGGTCCGTTTTCGTCCGGTTCGCCGATTCCTGCCGGGTGTCGCAGACCCCGACACCCGCCCGGCCCGCAACCCTTGCACTCCTGCGGTTTTGCGGGCCGTGGCGAGATCCGCGCCCGCGGCGGCCGCGAGATCCTCGCTCGGCCAGGGCCCGCCGCCGTGCCGGGCCACGACATCACCGATCGTGTGCGTCACCCCCAGGTCGTGCGCCTGCTCGGCCAGACCGCCGTGGGTTCCTCACCGCCGCCGGCCTTTTCGCCGCCGACCTCATCGTCGACGTGCCGGGCCGCATCGGCGCCGCCGATGTAGCCATCGACCCCAGGCGATCTCCCACCGATGCTCCAACCGGGTCTGATCCCGCCGCACACACGTCTTCACGCACGACATATCCGTGATCACGAGCTGCTCGCCCAGACGCTCCACCACGACCAACCGAACACCGACACCGAGGACGGAGCGCGCATCTACTCCGCCAGGAGTCTCGATCAGATCCAAGCGTGGCTGGACACATAGGGCGACAGGCCCCGGCCCAGACATGCCGGGCCCGTCTCGACCGCTGTCACGAAGGGGACGGGACCTCGGCCTCTAACACCGAGGATCCCTTGCCACACCGACATTTTCGCCGCGGGTTCGAGTCGTGGGCGCCGATGAGCTCGCGACCCGGCACACCTAGGCACCCCGACTTCGCCACACGTTTTTCGACACGGCATCCGAACGACAATCCTGCTGTGACTCGCGGCGGAAAGTGGCGGTGTTTCCGTGGTGCCAATTGGCGCCGATCACGAGGTTCTGCGGGCGTCCGTGCGGCAGGGGATGGCTCGGGTTGCCGACGCTACGCCGAGCGCAGCACAGTAATCGGCGGCGATATTCGGCGATCCGGTTACCTACCTGAAACGTTGCCTGATGCGGCGATCTACGTGTGCCGGCTCGGCTCAGAGGTGCCGAGTCCCCACTGCACGAGCTTCTCAACAGGGATGTTCCATGCTCGCACCGCGGAGTTGGGGACGAACGTCGTGATTTCTGGAATTCCCTCCAGTTCCGGGACCGTGGCGAGGAAGTGGAGGTATCTGCCATCTTCGAGCCGGGTCGAGAAGGGTTGCTCCTGATCGTCGGGTCCGGGTTCGAACAACAGCTCGGGCTCATCGGCGAGCCACGGTTCCAGCAGATCCTCGACTTGGGTGAAAGTGACTCCGTTGAGCCAGTCCCGTTGCGGTTGTCCTGTGACGTAATCGTCGATCACGGAGAAGCAGAGAGTCGACCAGTCTTCGATATCGCTTGCTCGGCACTGGTCGGCCAGTCCGTCGATATCGAAATCATGCACGTCGGGATCCGGATCGCCCGCAGCCAAGCTGACGTAGCCGGCGTCGATATCCTGGCCGTCGGCACCGAACGCCCCCAAGGCGGAGTCCACCGCTGCGGCGAACCTGTTGTACTCGTCGAGTGTGAAGAATTCACACCAGTCGGGGACTGCGTCGCGCGTGGTGGGTGGGTCTGCGCGCTCGGCTTCCCGGCAGGCGGCCCGCAGCGGGGTGGCGGATTTCTGCAGGGTGCCCCGTTCTCGGTCTCGGACCAGCTGACGCAGATAGAATTCCGGGATCACACCTGTCGTGAATTCTGCCGGGGTGTTGGAGCGGATGACGGGGGCGCGGTTGTAGGGGTTGAGGTCGTCACCTGCACGATCCTGATAGCCCCAGCGGGCCGGTGCGACACGCAACAGGACTTCACCGATGTATCGCACTGTGCCGGTGGTGAACTCCGCGTTGTCCTGGATGCCGATGGCGGCCTGGTCCGGGTAGCGCGCGAGCACGATCGGTTCCAGCGGGTCCAGGGAGTCGAGGGTGAAGTCGAAAGGAAAGTCCGCAGGCAGATGGGAACGGCGCCACTGCTGCAGCGCACTTCCCATGCCGGCCAGCCATCTGTCCAGAAAGACGCGCGCCGGTTCGGTCATGTTCTTGCGGTCCTCGGCCATGTACGCCTCGGCCCGGTCATCCTCATGCACGATGTCCATCCTCGCGTACTGCTGGCGGGTTCCCATCTTTGAGTAGCGCGCTCGATCTCTGACCCGACCGTCGGTCGATGCACCGACCGTGTCTGGCGATCACGCGGGTATCCGGTCAGTGGTGAAACGAATCCATTTCATGAGCAACGCCGGAACCACCTACTCGCCTGTAATAGCCCGCTCACCCGGCGGTATGTGTCTCGTCAACGATGGTGGGTTCAAGGGGTCGCTGCATCGCTGCGTGGATGATCATGTCAGCGTGGAGGTTTGGGTGCGGGACTACGGGATGTCGGCTGCTCGCCAGGAGGAGTTGTGGCGCCGGTGGCGGGCCGGCGAGTCGTTCAGTGCGATAGCTCGATCCCTCGAGATGCCGCTGCAGCACGTCCGGCGGTTCCTCGCGCAGACCGCACGGCCTATCGGGCGGCCGTTGCCGATCATCAGTCGTATCAGCGCGCGCGACGGCCGAAACCAGCCAAGCTGGCGCGGAATCGGTTGCTGCGAGACCTTGTCGAGGACAAGCTCGCCCACTGTTGGCGTCCGAGCAGATCGCCGGTTGGCTGCGCCACCAGTTCCCTGGCGACGAATCGATGCGGGTCTCGCATGAGGCGATCTATCCGACCTTGTTCGATCCTCGGCGAAAGGCGATCGAGCGAACCCTGTCACGCAAACTCCGCACTGGCCGGCTGATGAGACATCCGAAACGAGCGCGCCGTCGGGACGGGCGCGCAGTCATCAGCGACCTGGTACCGATCAGCGAACGCCCGATCGCCGGCCACAAGGCCATCACCGCGGCGACAGGTACCCCGATCTACCTGTGCAAGCCTCGAAGCCCGTGGCAACGCGGCACCAACGAGAACACCAATCGCCCACTGCGCCAATACCTGCCGAAAAATGCCGACCTGCGCCGCTGGAGCCAAAGCGACCTCGACACCATCGCCGACGAACTCAACCACCGCCCCCGCAAGATCCACGGCTACCGCAGTCCCGCCGAGGTCTACGCTGACCACCTGAACAGCGGTGACGCACTGACCGTTTGAGCCCGCCATCGTTTTCCGAACGCATTGCTAATCGCCACACCGCCCGGCTCCACACGAGAGGAGCCGGGTGACGTGCCGTCCGGGGCTCACACGTTCGGGCAGGGGGGTATCAGTCGGTGTCGGCGGACAACTCGACGTTGTCCCACAGCTGTCGTTCTATCCCACGGGGGTCGTCGACGATCTGGTTCACCTCGACGTTGTCCTTGTAGAAGGTCATGGTCGATCGTTTGTTCGTGTTGTAGACCGGCCAGTTCTTCAGGGCGCCGGTTTCGGCGAACTCGATCCAGCGGGCGTGTATGGCCGTGGCCAGGTCGGCCGGGGGATCTTGGAGCAGTTCGTCGACGCCTTTGGCTGTGAGGGTGTCCCACACGAAGGGGATATCGGTGACGTGGCATGCGCCCAGCGGATGCCGGCCGACATAGGTTTTGCCCGAGCGCCATCCCAGTTCGTACACATAGGTTTTCGAGTCCCCGCCCCGGTCGGCCCGGGCCTCGGCCACCCGGATGGTGGAGATCCGGAACAGCCGGTCGGACATGACGGCGGAGAACACCTCGCACGGCAGGGATCGGGTGTAGGGGGCGCTCGACCGCGAAGCGTACTTGTCGTACATCGTGTCCGGCGCGCCGTAGACACCGAGCCGTTGCTGCAACGGTTTCGCCTCGGCGTCCACGATGGCCTTGTAGGGCATCGTGAAGAGCCGGTGCTCTTCGGTGGTGGTGCCGATCAGCAGCGGGATGTGAGCACCCGCGCCGGCGCGGATGCGGTCGTAGGCGATGCCGGACACCACGTCGTTGTCGACGACCGGCAGGAACGACATGCCGCAGGAGGCGATCGTGGTGGGGCCGAACCTGTCCGGGTCGGCGGTGTCGACGACCTCCTGATGCACCTGCTGCTGGGCGGCGATCAGATCGCTGAACGCGACCGCTCGCAGCGCGGTGGCGGTCGGTTCGACTTTCAGTTTCTCCGCGACCGCGGCCACCACCAGGGCCGCGTCCTGGGTGCTCTGTGCGATGTGGGCGGTGCCGCTTTGCACGATGGCCTTGTCGAACAGAGTGGGCCTGCTCGCCATCAGCGCGAGAATGCTCATCGCGCCGGCCGATTCGCCGAACACCGTGACATTGCCGGGGTCGCCGCCGAAGTTCTCGATGTTGTCGCGGACCCATTGCAGGGCCAGGATCTGGTCGAGCAGTCCGCGGTTGGCCGGGGCGGGGGCATCGGGCAGATACCCGAATCCCTCCAACCCCAGCCGGTAGTTGAAACTGACCAGCACCACACCGTCGCGAGCGAACGCTGTGCCGTCGTAGGCGGTTCCCGCCGACGCTCCCCGCACGAACGCACCCCCGTGGATCCACACCATCACCGGTCGCGGCTGCCCGGGTCGGCGCTGCGCCCACACGTTGATCGTCAGCCAGTCGGTCGACTTCTGGTTGATCCCGCCGATCAGCGCGGGATCGCCACCGAGCAACAGATCGCCGATGCCCGCGGTGCCACGCGGCGGCGTCGGACCGAACGCGTGCGCCGGATACGAGTCGATCCAGGGGTCCGGTGGTTGCGGTGCGACGAAACGGTTCGACTGCCACAGACCCGGCTCGACCCGCAGTTGCCCGTACGGGATCCCGAGGAACGCGCCGATCCCGTCCTCGACTCGCCCGGCAACCGGTCCGTAGCCGGTACGCACTTCCCACGTTTCAAACGACACGATGCCACCCCTGCCTTCCGTCGAAACCCGAGCAGCCCCACCCGAACCCGACGACCGGTCACCGACCGCCACGGCAGCAAAAACCGCTGGCTGCGTGCCGCGATGATCCAGGTCTACCCCACAAGCAAGCCGAGCGGATGCTGCGGGAGACCTGCCGCCTCCCAACACAAGCCTGACAGAACACCGCGCCCCATATGCCCGTTTCGCCACCGCACCAGCAAACGGATGTTCGACCGGATCGTCCGCGCAGTTCCAGCCTGATCAGCCCACGAGTTTCTGGTACGCGGCCGCGTCGAGCAGGCCGTCGCTCGAGGCCCCGGCGGCCAGCTTGATCCGGAACAACCACGTCCCGTAGGGATCGCTGTTGACGTCTTCCGGGACGTCCGCGGCATCGGTGTTGATCTCGACGATCTCGCCGGTGAACGGCGTGTAGATCTCGGTGGCCACCTTGACCGATTCCACCATGCCGACGCCCTCACCTGCTTTGACCCGCTTACCAACCGTGGGCAATTCGAGGAGCATGATGTCGCCGAGCTGGTTTTGGGCATAGTCGGTGAGTCCGACAGTCAGCCGGCCATCGGACTCGGTCCGGACCCACTCGTGATCGTCGGTGTACTCGAGGTCGGCCGGTATCGAGGACATCACGAACTCCCATCGGTAGTTGGTTACTCGTCCCTGCGGGGGGCTGGCCCCAGTAAAGGAAGGGTAGCGACGGAAGAAGGATCAGTGGGGCAACTATGGGGCCGACGCGTTCCCTGGTGACCTCTCGCGTACGCGCGCCCGCGCGCGAAGCCCGGGATCGATCCTGCGCTGAATTCACGATCGATGCCGCCGAAACCCTTGGAGACCATCGTTTTCCGAACGGCCCCTGTGTGTTCGAGTCGCCACGAGCGACCACGCGCAGCGGTGAACGCCAACGCGTGCAGATGTCCGTTCGTCGGGTCCGCCAGTCGTGAATCTGCTTATGCGAGAACGCAGCATCCGATGCGAGTCGGCAGCAGACGGGTTGTCCGGGACCCCCGTGTCCGACCACGACCGATATCGGTTGTGGCGTGTCGCCGGAGCGACACTCGGCCGGCGACGTATTCGGATTGACACCAGTGGTCCAAGCTCTCCCACTGAAGGTCGGCAGCCTCCCGACATCGTTTTCCGAACGCCGCTATCAGGGCAGTTGGGGATGTCGGGGGTCCGCTGCCGCGCGGCGCACGGGCGGCAGCGGCCACCGTCGAAGAGAATTCTCGTTCATGTCCGATACCGAATCGTCGGCCGAGCGATCACGGCGTCAGCACATCGTCCATCGTCTAGCTCCTGGGCGCACGGGGTTCCGGTAGTAATCACCGCTACCAACGGATTACGCATATACGTTGTTTTTTCGGCGATTATTACCGGAACCCCTGCTCGCGCGGACCCGCCCGGGTCGCTAGCCGGTGACCACGCAGGCGCTGCCGAGGTTGAGGCCGGTGCTGACCGTGACCAACGCCCACTGCGAGCCGTTGTAGGTCCAGGCCTGGATGTAGTGCACTCCGGTCGAGGTCGGCGTCCAGCTGGAGGTGCCGGTGCCGCCGCTGCCGAGGCTGAACTGCTGCTGACCGAAGGTGGCGGTATTGCTGTCGTAGAGCCAGACGTATTCGTACGGGCTGCCGTTCACGGTGACCGTGTACGAACAGTTGGTGCCGTAGCCACCGCCGCCGAGACCGATGCTCGACCCGCTGGACACGCTGACACTGGTGACATACGCCGACGCCTGCGGCGCGGCGAGCACGAGCGCCGCGGCTGCGGCTGCGAAGGTGGTGAATGCGGTGAGGGCCGACTTCCGTGACCGGATCATCGTCGATCATCTCCCCAGATGAACGGAGGAATGGGATCTTTCGCGCCAATGGCGCATTCCACCAGTGTCGGTGTTCGGGACCCCCGGCACACGCGTATCGGGCTACTCGTTCCGGGCCGTCCCGGTGGTCGTCCCGGCCTCATGATCAGCGGTTATCGTCCAGCTGGCACCGATCGGTCCGAAAAGTTCGATGCCCCTAACGATCCCCTAATTCCCGTGCCCATCGAGCGATGCAGCTATCTTGCCGCTACCGTTCTGGATATCCGAATCGTGCCCAGGCGGACACGCGCAGACGCCCCCGGCACCGGATGCCCGCGAGTCTCTTCCCCGGGACTCGCACCCGCGTCCCCGCATCAGGCGGCGCCGCGAACACGGCGGCGCCGAGGCCACCCCCGATCCCGGCCTCGGCGCCGCCGCACCGCAATTCGAGACCGCGACACCTCCCCGGCATCGTGACGGCGATCGACCACGATTCCGCCGCAAAACCATCGGAAACCGGCCGGTGCTGCAATGATCGATCCGGATTTGTCTTCAGTTCGGGTCGGCACCGCGAATCAACCTGTGCCCGTGGACTGTTCGAGGTGCAGAAGGATCGCCCTGTATGACCGCAAGCCGGTACGCCAGTAAACCCGTCGTCGCCGACGTGCCCGAGCCCTCCAGCTGGGGACGCCATCTGGGAATCAACGAGGATGTCGCCGACGGTCTCGACGCCGGGCAACTCGGCGCACTGATCTTCGTCCGGAAACTGGTGCGCTGCTGGTACATCGCCAATGTGCTACTGGCGCTGTCGATCTGGGCCGCGATCGCGCTGTGGGCGCGCCTCTACGGGCAGGCCACCTTCGGTGACTGCGCCGCGGTCAGCGGGTTCACCAGCCGCTGCGACCCCGGCTGGCAGTCGCTGATCATGGGGCTGGTCAGCGGATTCGTGGTCGCGACGGCGGTGTTCGTGCTGACCTCGCTGCCCTGCTTCGTGATCGGCTACGCCATCCGCTGGTCGGCGCGCGCCATGGCCGACCGCAACGAATGGCGAATCACCGACTGATCCCCCGGCCGTCGCTGCCTAGTCGGCGGGATTCTCCGGCGGCGTCGCCCCGGCGACGATCTCGCGCAGCGCCGCGACATGCCCGTCGAAGGCGTCACGCCCGGCACGGGTCAGGCGGGCCCGAACCTTGCGGCGACTGCCCTCCAGACGGCGTTCGGTGGCGACATACCCGGCGTCCTCCAGCGTCGCCAACTGCTTCGACAACGCCGAATCCGACAGATTCAACCGCTCTTTGAGGAAGGCGAACTCCGCCCAATCCGCCGCGGCCAATGTCGCGACCAGAGTCAATCGCGTACTCGGGTGGATCAATTCATCGAAGCGGGCCACGCTCACGCGCGCACCCAGCGACGCCCCATCCGCAGCGTCTCCGGCCCGCCGAACCCGATGACAGCCGCGATCAACACCGCCGACCACGTCCGCGGATGCCCGGCTCCATCGGCGTGCAGCAGCAGGGCCGCCACCGCGGTCAGCGCGGCCAGGATCAGCAGCATGGTGATCACGACCAGTGGTGTGTGCCGTCCGGCGACCTCCGTGCTGACCTGAACCCGACCGGTGCGGTGCCGTCCATCCAGCAACCGTGACGCCAGCGCCGAATGCCCTGCGCCGAACGCCAGCGTCGCGACCGCCGTCAGCCACCCTGGCCCGAAATCTCCGATCACCCCCAAAAACACCCAGCCGCAACCCATTCCCCACCAGTACCCCCGCGGCAACCCGACCTCCTCGGCCACCTGCCGCCGCGCCCGCCCCGCCGCATCCAGCGCCGCCCGGGCCTGATCCGGAGTAATGCCGTCCATGTCGACTCCTCACTTTCCTAGTAGGAAAGTAAGAATCTACTTTCCTGGTAGGAAAGTCAAGCGATGGTTGGTAGCCGACCGGCCATTTCGGGTCCGGCACCGCGAAGAGCATTGCGCACGAACATGATCGACAGCACCCCGCAGGGGCGGTCGCCACATCGCCGGCCCCTGACCGAAATGCTGCGACGTCCGGCCCGAAGCGCCGACCCGCTCGCGACCGCCCGGGCTGAGGGCGGCCGGCAGGGGAGACTGTCGCTCATGGCGGACAAGATCGAGCGGGGGCCGGCGGATCGGCCGGCCGGGGTGAACCGACTGTCGCCCCTGCGGTTCGTGACGGCGTTCGGTGTGGTGAGCATGCTCGCCGACGTCGTCTACGAGGGGGCGCGGTCGATCACCGGCCCGTATCTGGCCACCCTGGGCGCCTCGGCCGCACTGGTCGGCTTCGTCACCGGAGCCGGCGAGGCGGTCGCGCTGGTGTTCCGCCTCGTGACAGGCCCGTTGTCGGACCGCACCGGCCGGCACTGGGCATTGTCGATCACCGGGTACGCGCTGACGGTGGTGTCGGTGCCACTGATGGCGCTGGCGACCTGGTTGTGGCCCGCCGCCGGGCTGGTGGTCGCCGAACGGTTCGGCAAGGCCGTGCGCACTCCAGCGCGCGACTCCATGCTCGCCCAGGCCGCGAGCGCGGGCATCGGGCGCGGGAAGGCGTTCGCGGTGCACGAGGCACTCGACCAATCCGGGGCGCTGCTGGGACCGCTGCTGGTCGCAGCGATGATCGTGCTCTCCGGCTTCCGGCTCGGATTCGCCGTACTCGCCCTTCCCGGCGCGTTGGCGCTGCTCACCCTGGCCTGGTTGCGGCGCGCGGTGCCCCGGCCGGCGGCCTATGAAACCGGGCATCACGACGCCGGGACCGCCGTGCGCGCCGATGGCCGGTTACCGGGCCGATTCTGGCTCTACGCGGCGTTCACCGCGACCTCGATGGCCGGGTTCGCCACGTTCGGGGTGCTGTCGTTCCATCTGCAGGCCCGTCACGTGCTCCCCGACGGTCTGATCCCGGTCACCTACGCCGCCGCCATGGGTGCGGCGGCGCTGGCCGCGCTCGCCTCGGGGCACCTCTACGACCGGATCGGGTTGCGGGGGCTGGTGATTGCGCTGCCGCTCTCGGCGGCGGTGCCGCTGCTGTCGTTCTCGACCCATGCCGGTCCGGTGTGGGTGGGAGCGATCGTGTGGGGCGCGGCGATGGGCATCCACGAATCCACCCTGCGCGCCGCGGTCGCCGACATGGTCCCCGCCGCACGCCGCGGCACCGGATACGGCGTGTTCACCGCCGTCTACGGTCTGGCCTGGCTGGCCGGCTCCACCCTGATCGGCGTGCTCTACGGTCGTTCGGTGTCCGCGGTCGTCGTGTTCACCCTCGCCACGCAGGCGGTCGCACTGATGTTGTTCGTGCCGTTGGCATTCGGCGGCTCATCCCGCCGTTGACCTCGCGGTCAGCCCAGCAGTTCGTCCAGATAGCACCAGCGCCAGGATTCGCCGGGCTCGACGCTGCGCATGACCGGGTGGCCGGTGCTGTCGAAGTGCTTGGTGGCGTGATTGCCGGGGGAGGAGTCACAGCAGGCGACGTGCCCGCAGTCCAGGCACATGCGCAGGTGGACCCAGACCAGGCCCTCGTCGAGGCATTCACCGCAGGCATCGGGGGTGTCGGGGGTGCGGACGCAGGGGGCCTCGCGCAGGTGCTCGCAGGCGCCGGCGGTGACGGGGGAGCGCAGCGGCGTGCCGTCGTCCTCGTCGGCCTCGGCGACACGGTCGATGGTGGACTCCTCGATGTCGAGGGTGGCCATGACCGCCTGCAGGACCTCCTGATCGACCTGGCCCGAATCACGGATGCGCAGCACGGTTTCGCGTTCGGCGGCGAGCATGGCCAGGCGCAGACGTCGGTACTCGCCGCTGGGGGTGACGCGCTGGGATTCGGAGCGGCCCAGCAACTCCCACGCAGCCTGGGCGCGCACCACCACGCGATTGCGCAGGGCGTCGACCACGTCCGGCGGGGTTTCGGGGGCGATGTTCTCCTCGAGCGCCTTCAGTCCCGCGACGGTGGCCTGTTGCAGCAGATTCGCTTCCTGCAGGAGGTCTTCGGCCTGACTGGGCCCGCGCAACCGCAGCACCCGCACCAGCCACGGCAGCGACAAGCCTTGCAGCAGCAGCGTTCCGCCCACCACCACGACCGCCAGCAGCCGCAGCGTCGCCAGCTCCGGGGTATCGCCGGGCAGCAGCAGCGCCGCGGCCAGCGTCACCACCCCGCGCATGCCCGCCCACGCCACCACCGCCGGACCGGTCCACTCCGGCTTGGGTTTTCCCTGCCGCCGCCCTTCGACCCGCCAGGCAGCGTAGGTCGCCGGGAACACCCACACCGGGCGCACCACGATCACCGTCACCAGCACCGCCGCGCAGGTCCACAGCAGCGTCGAATGCGACAGCCCGCTGTGCCAGGCATCCTCGACCAGATGCCGAACCTGCAGGCCGATCAGCAGGAAAACCGCGCTCTCGAGCAGGAATTGGATGGTGCGCCAGTTGGTGTGCTCGGCGATGCGCGAGGCCGCGCTCTGCCACTGCGGGGCGCCGTGACCCAGGATCAGGCCACAGGTCACCACCGCGATCACACCCGAGGCGTGCACCCCTTCGGCGGGCAGGTACGCGATCCACGGCACCAGCAGCGACACACTCGTGTCCAGCACCGGATCGCTGATGCGGCGGCGCAGGAACGCCAGCACCATCGCCGCCACCCCGCCGATGAGCGCGCCACCACCGGCCGCGCCGATGAAACTCGCGCCCGCCTCCCACATCGTCACGCTGCCGGCCGTGGCGGCCACCGCGGTGCGCAGGGTCACCAGCGCGGTCGCGTCGTTGAACAGCGACTCGCCCTCGAGCAGCGTCACGATCCGGCGCGGCATCCCGACCCGGCGCGCCACCGCCGTGGCCGCCACCGCATCGGGCGGGGCCACGATCGCGCCGATCGCCACTGCCGCCGAGAACGGCACCGGCAGCAGCCAATACACCACCCCGCCCACCGCGAACGCGGTGAACAGCACCAATCCCACCGACAGCAGAGTGATCGTGGTCTTCTTCGGCCGGAAGTCCACCAGTGATGTGCGGATCGCCGTCGTGTACAGCAGCGGCGGCAGCAACCCCAGCAACACCAGTTCGGGTTCGACATCGAACTCCGGCACGAACGGCAGATACGAGCCGATCACCCCGGCCACGGTGAGCACGAACGGCTCACCGAGCCCCAGCCGGCGCGCACCGGCCGCCAATGCGACCGCCACCGACACCAGCAATACGAGTCCGAACGCCCACTCCACGAGATCATCGTGCCAGCCGCCGTGTTCGATTCCGCCATCGGCTCGCCACCAGCGAACAACCCCGCCCCGGCCACCGGCGCGGGACGAACCCGGCCGGACTCGCCTCGTCGTGGGACCGGGGCTACTCCGCGTGCCCGGACCGCGAGCGGGTGATCGCGAAGACCCCGAACCGGGCGGCCAGCGCCACCAGCCACAGCACCACGCCGACCAGGTTGAACACCGTCCCGGCATCGGTATAGGCACCGATCAGGATGGAGACGACACCCGCCGAGAAACACACGACGGTGGTGGCATGACAGACGGTCAGAGTGATGCGCAGGTCGGTGTCCGGACCGGCGGCTGGCTCGATGCTGATGGTGAAACTCCTGGCAACGCTGGTGAATTCGACCCCCGGCACCTTAGCGCCCCGCACGCCCAAGTGCAGACTCCACGAGTTCACCGACGTCGCACCGGACCGCGGCCCGATCCCGGTTACCATGTTGCCCAACATGATTCGCGGGCGGGGGACCGATGCGCGTGGATGCCGAGCACCACTGGCCATTGGCGGCTGCGCCCGAGTGGGCGACCGGGCCGGGCAACTCGCGGTCGATGCCCGCGTCATCGCCGTCCTGGTCGCCCTCGGCCCGCGACTACGGCGCACGCCCGCACCATTCGGGGCCGCCCGAGAATCGGTTGCCCCGTAACTCATTCGGGACGCGGCGCGGATTCCATGGGTTTGCCCGCATCCCGCCACGCGGTGATGCCGCCCGCGAGGCTGCGCGCGTCGTACCCGGCGCGGCGGGCCACGGCCGCGAAGCGCAGCGACACCTCACCGACCGGGCAGACGAAAACCACGGGGCGCGAACGCGAGAACGGGACGCCCTGGGTGAGCATGTCGTCGAGGTGATCGTCGCGGATGTTCATTGCGCCCGGCACGTGCGCGATCCGGTAGGCCATGGCGCCCCGGGTATCGACGATGGTCGGGCGGGCGGTGCGGTCGAGCTGCTCGAGCTCATCGGGGGACAGGGCCGGGGTGGCCGACAATTCGTCCGCGGTCGGGGCGGGCGCGCGCCCGGGTTTGCCGAACAGCTCCGGGCGACGTTTGCGGATGTAGGTCAGGTACGGTTCCAGGCGGTCGCAGACGATGACGACCGCGACGAGCGGATCGGCCCGGGCGGCGGGCAGTTCCAGGGTCGCGAGGAACTCCAGGGCCGCGGCATAGGCCGCACCGCTGGTGGGTCCGGCGAGCACACCGTGTGCCGTGGCCAGTTCGAGCGTCGCGTCGACCGCGCGGCCGGCCTCGATCGCCATGATGCGGTCGTAGAAATCGGGCTGGAACAGGCCGACATCCCACATCTCGGTCTCCGAGCGGATACCGGGAATGAAATCGGAACGCTCGGACACCACCGCGATGGTCTTCAGCTCCGGATTGTGTTTGCGCAGAAATGTCGCCGTGCCGCGCGTCGACCCGGTGGTGCCCAGCCCGCCGACGAGATAGTCGACCCGGGTGATGCCGTCGCGCGCCAGATCCTCGTGGATCTCCCGCCCGGTCCCGTGATGGTGGGCCTCGATGTTCTTCTCGCTGGTGTACTGCGATGGGTGATACCAGCCCCCGGGCGTGCGCGCCATGGTCGATTCGATGATCGAGTACACGTCGTTGGGCGCGGTCGGATCCGGGCACTCCGACAATCCGGGCAGCTCCTCGATGTCGGTGCCCAGCAGCTGCAACAGCTCCCGCACCTCGGCGACCTTGATCCGGTTGGTCACCGCCCGCAACCCGATCCCGTGCATGGCCGCCAGAATGCGCAGCGCCTTGGCGGTATTGCCGCTCGAGGCCTCGATCAGGGTCTTCTTCTGCGCGACGATGTCATGCAGGTCGTCGCGGATCATGCCCCACGCCACTCGGTCCTTCACCGACCCGAACGGGTTGTAGAACTCCAGCTTCGCGTACAGCTCCACGTGCGCGAGCCCATGCACGGCCGGATCCAGACGCAGCAGTGGGGTATTGCCGATCAGCTCGGTGATGTGGTCGTAGAGCATCAGTGCACCTCGTGCCAGTCGACGTCGCGGCCCACCGAAAACGTCCCGGACCGCTGCACCACGGCCAGTTTCGGCGGCACCGGATGCATGGATGCACGCGCTGCCGACAAATCCATGTGGTAGGCAGCGGTATTGGGGAAGACGACGAAGTCCCCGGGAGCGGGCAGCCGCGGCAGCCACACCTTGTGATTGGTGATCAGATCCCGCTCCAGGCACAACCGCCCGGCCAGGAACACCCCCACCGCACCGGAATTCGCGTCGGCCGAATCGCGGGCGGGCACCAGGATCGGGTCCACCATCACCTCCTGATCGGCCGGGGTGACGGTATCGCGGCTCAGATCCAGATTCACCAGCGTGCTGCCGTCCGCGGTCTCCTTCACGAATTCCACCCGCGCCACCGTGATTCCGGCGTGGTCGACCAGCGCCTTGCCCGGCTCCAGCCAGATCTCGATCGAGTTCTCCCCAGCCAGCTGTGCAAAAGTGCGGCCCCCCTGGGATTCCAACCCCGTATCCAGCAGGTCTGCCAGCATCCGGTCGGCACTCACAATGTTGGCGTATTTGTGAAAAACCGGTGTCCCGTGTACCGCGCCGTCCTCGAGATGGAACCCGAAGGTGTTGCCGCCCCAGGTCATCGGCTCCCCGCGCCCCACCAGCGATTCCCGCAGCGCGTGCACATACGCATCGAACGCATCCGCGTCCGCGGTGAACACCTGCCGGAACCCGCCACCGATATCGAGCACCGACGGCGCCAGCCCGTATCCGTAGGCGCGTTCGGTCAACGCCAGGCAACTCTCCACCGCCCGCACCCGCTCGGCCGGTTCCCCCGAATCCAGGTGAAAGGCGAACCCGCGGAACTCGATCCGCTCCCGCTGCGCCGCCAGCAGCGCCAGCACGGCATCGATGCGATGCAGCGGCACCCCGAACCGGCTGATCGGTGTCCCCGCGAACCCGCACACCCGCACCAGCACCGGAACCCGCGTCGGCGTCAGCGCCGCAATGCGTTCCAGCTCCCACGCATTGTCCACGTTGATCGTCACCCCACTACCCACCAGCTCCCGCACGAACCCCTCGCCCTTGGGCCCGGTCACCTCGATCCGCTCCGGCTCGAACCCCGCCTTCAGCGCACTGTCGAGCTCGGCCGCAGAGGCCACGTCGATCCCGGCGCCCGCCGCCCGCGCCGCCTCCACGAACGCCCGCGACTGATTCACCTTGTGCGCGTAGCAGATCCGGAACCCCGGCACCCGGTCCGCCAGCTCTGCCCGCAACCGCTCCAGGTTCTCGGCGAACACCTGCGGAAACACCAGATGTGCGGGCGACCCGAACTCGGCCACCGCGTCGGCCACCGCGTCCGGCGCGGCCACGAACTCCCGCACCAGCGCATGCATCTTCGCCGGCAGTCCCGGCGGTGCGGTAGCCGTCATACGGCGGATTCGGTGGGTGCGGGTGTGACCGCGGTCGGGTTGTAGCCGCTGTCGCGCAAGGCCTCGAACACGCGATGGCGGTTGCGGGGGCTGCGGAACTCCGCGACCACCCGCTTGCTGCTCAAGTCGATGTCCTGCACGCCCACGCTCATCGACTCCAGCACCCCGGTGATGGTGCGGATGCAGTGCTTGCAGGTCATGTCGGGCACATAGAACACCCGGTCCTCGGCGGCGAGTTCCG
This sequence comes from Nocardia sp. NPDC046763, assembly GCF_040645495.1. Classification (NCBI taxonomy): domain Bacteria; kingdom Bacillati; phylum Actinomycetota; class Actinomycetes; order Mycobacteriales; family Nocardiaceae; genus Nocardia; species Nocardia sp. NPDC046763. The sequence goes on from NZ_JBEYYI010000030.1 coordinate 19,344, forward strand.
CGGTGTCCGAGCCGGTGTCGGCCGCCACCTCGGCGACGGTGACCCGATCCACGATGCGGGTGAACACGTCGGTGAACGTGTCGATGACCACCGGCAGGATGCTGTAGTGCTCCCCGTCGAGCTGATGCGGCATGGCCGCCAGGCACGCCGGGCGCGTCCCGGGCGGCAGCAGCGCGTACTGGCGCGAGATCAGATCCAGCTCGTCGTGGTATCTGGCGATGGCCGCGGCCACGCTCAAACCCTCGGTGTGGGTGGCGCGGCGCATGACCCGGTGCGCGTCCCGGATGGTCATGTCCTTCATCGCGCGCAGCGTCGCCACCGTCTCCGCCGAATACCGTACGGTCCCATCGGGTTGGGTGGTCAACGTCCCCGCGATCATGCCGCGCCGGTAGCTCGAGGCCTGCAGCTCCCAATACCAGCGCGTCGCCACCGCCCCGTAGATCCCCGAATCCCGCATGCCGGCCGCGAATTCGGCCGGCGTCCGATACGGCGTCCACCGCGCCAGCAGCGCGTGCTGGGCCAGCGCCCGCCCCGCCGCCTCGATACCCACCCGGAAGATCTCGGACGGCTCGTGATCGGTGGTGGTGCCCTCGAGCACCGCCTCGTTACGCGGCGTCAGCTCCGACATGCGCCGGGTCAGTGCGGTATCGGCCTGCAGCGCATGCCACAGCGTCAGCACCGTCTCGCGCATGGCGATGGGCACGATCGGGCCCAGACCGCCCACGCGGTAGTGCCCGGTATTGGGGATGCCGTCGCTGTCGGTCCAGGCGATGCGATGGGTCGCGCTGGTCACCTGGTCGGCGCGGCACGGGCGCATGAACCGTTCCAGGTACAGCCGCTGCGACAGCGTCAGATGCGAGCCCGGTTCCGATTGCAGTGCCGCGCACGTGTATTCGACGCGCCGCGGCGGCGGCAGCACCGGGGGCGCGCCCAGGCCGGGCCGGGCCAGCGCGGCCAGCACCCGGGAGGCGGCACGCCGGTCGTAGCGGGGTTCGGGGCCGGACATGGTCAAGAGACCTCCTCGGCGATCGTGGCGACACACTCGGTGAACCGGTCGATCTCGTCGACGGTGTTGTAGACGTGGGTACTGACCCGCACCGAGTCCTCGTCCATCGGCACATCGTCGGCGGGCACACAGTGCGCGCCGGTGCGCACCAGGAACCCGAGCTCGCTGAGCACGAACCCGAGATCGGTGGCGCTGATCCCCTCCAGGGTGAAAGACGCGATCCCGTAGCCGGTTTCGCACGGCGCGTGCGCCGGACCCGGCAAGAACTCCACGCCCGGTATCGGGCGCAGGCCCGCGATCAGCCGCTGTGTCAGCGCCCGATTGTGGGCCGCGACGGCGTCCAGGCCCAGGTCGTCGAGCACCTCGAGGGCCGCGCCGAGCGCGAGAATGCCGGGGATATTGTGGGTGCCGCCCTCCAGCAACTGCGGCATGGAGCCGGCCAGCAGCCCCGAATCACCCAGCGACACCGCCGAATTGCCGCCCGGCAGGAACGGTGCCAGTTCACCATGGCGTCGGCGGCGGCAGTACAGCACACCGGTCCCGGGCGCCCCGAACATCTTGTGCGCGGAGAACACCGCGAAATCCGCGTCCAGCTCCGCCACCCGCACCGGCAGATGCCCGCCGGACTGGCTGCAGTCGAAACACAGTGCGATCGCCGGATCGATGCGCCCGCGCAACTCCTCGAGGGTGGTCAGCGCCCCGAACACGTGATGCAGATGCCCCACGGTGATCAGCCGGGTGCGCGGGGTGATCCGCGCGGCCACATCCTCGACATCGGCCTCGCCCAGCTCGGTGACCCGGTAGGGCACCAGCCGGATCGTGCGCCCGAACCCGCCCAGCAACCGCCGCAGGTGATGCCACGGATACACGTTCGAGGCGTGATCGCGTGGGCTGTAGAGGATCTCGTCGCCGTCGCGCAGCGTCGTCAGCCCCCACGACAGCGCCACCGCATTGAGACCGGCCGTGGACCCGCCGGTGAACACCACCTCATCCGGTGCGGCCCCGATGAATTCGGCCATCCGCTCGCGCACCGCCTCGATGCGGTGGGTCAGGCTGCTCGCCCACGGATAGGTGCCGCGTCCGGCATTGGCGGTGCGCTCACTGTGATAGCGGTGCACCGCGCGGATCACCGGCAGCGGCTTCTGGGTGGTGGACGCCGAATCGAGGTAGACGTCGGAGGTTTCGGTCAGCGCGGGGAAGAGCCGGCGCAGCGGCCGGCGCGCCGGTTCCCGGGCGGCGGCGGGCGGCGTGGGCGTAGAGGTCGGGGATGCGGAGGCGCGCACCGGAACCCTCCCTCCCAGGAGTTTGCGCTGGACGCCACCAACGATACGCACATTTGCGGTGCGCTCGAAGGTTCTCGCGGGCAACAGCTTTCGTCGGTGCGGCTTCGTGACCGCATCGAACGACCGCTCAGCGGTCGGGTCCGCCCGGATTGCACAGGGCCGCCACGGTCGCGTCGTAACCCACCGCGGGCCGCCACGGTTCGAGATTCCAGCTGGTCTTGTCCGGTGCGACCACCCGCGCCCACTCCCAGTGGCAGCGGAACTGGTCGTACATGCCGGGGGTGTCGGCGTCGGGCGCGGAGGTGAGCACCTCCTGCCAGGCCCGCCCCAGCGCGGCGGGGAAGGTGTCGGCGCGCCCGGCCTGCGTCGGATAGACCCGCAACCGGCGGCCGTCGGAGTCGTCGGTCCATTCGGTGTGGTCGATGAGCGCCTGATCCGGGAACGGATCCACCGTCGGCACCCCCGGTGTGGTCGGCGACGTACTCGTGATCGGCGCGGACGAACCGGTGGGCTGGGGTGCGCCGGTGGCCGGGGACGACGCGGAGGGCGGGGAGCCGGCGACCGTCGAGGGGTGCGGCGCCAGCGTCAGCGAACTCACCACCACCGGCGGCGAATCCTCGGCCGCCCCGCAACCGGTCAGTACCAGTGTCAGCGCGAGCACGGGCGAGCCACCCGCGAGTTTCCAGCGCCGCCGCATGGGCATTCGCCCCTTCCTTCCGATCGGTCCTGCCTGGATCCGACGCTACCAGCGGCGATTACGCGCATACCGTACTCGCGGGTAGCTAGGAACTTCAGCGTTCCGAGTACGCCTGCGCTGGTGCATTGGCCCAGACAGCACCTACGATGTCACGCGCAGGGCGGTTCGTGAAAGAGGGGACCGTCCGGCACCCTTGGTACCGGATGGTTGCTGACTGGCAGGGGAACAATGAACGCCGCGACTGTGAAATTGCTTGTGTGGGAGTGCGACAACACCCTGTGGGACGGGGTGGTCTGCGACTCCACCGCCGGCGCGCTGCGCGCCGAGGCCGCGCGCTCGCTGCGCATCCTCAACGAGCGCGGCGTCATGCACGCCGTCGCCTCCCGCGGCGAATGGGCCTGGACGGTAGAGCAATTGCGCCGCCACGGCGTGGCCGAGCGCTTCGCCGCCGTCGAGGTCGGCTGGGGCCGCAAGTCCGCGGCCATCACCCGCATCGCCGAAACCCTGGGCGTGGGCCTGGACCAGGTCGGCTACATCGACGCCGAACCGCTCGAGCGCAGCGAGGTCGCCCACGCCCTGCCACAGGTGCGCTGCTACGCCGCCCGCCACGTGGATGTGCTTGCCGCGCTGCAGGAATTCCGCGCCCCCGTCGGCGACGTCCCGCCGCCCACCTCCCCGATGGGATTCGCCCACATCCACGCCCGCTGACCCACGCGACGTCACGGCGCTGACCAGCGCTGTGACACGGCGCTGACCAGCGCCACGTCACAGGCCCGCCGATCGGAATCGATCGACGGGCCTGCGCTGTAGCCGACGTTGGATCAGGCGGGGGTGGATTCGGTCCCGCCGCTGCGGATCTCGACGATCGGCAGCACCAGCGCCGCCGGGGCGCTCGCCGGGACCATCGGCTGCACCGGTGCAACGGGTGCAATACGGGCGTAGCCCGCCGCCTGCGACGGGCGGGTGTCGGCCTCGCCCTTGTTGGGCCACAGTGCGGCCGCGCGCTCGGCCTGTGCGGTGATGGTCAGCGACGGGTTCACGCCCAGGTTCGCCGAGACCGCCGCGCCGTCGACCACGCTCAGGGTCGGATAGCCGTAGACGCGGTGGTAGGGGTCGATGACACCGTGGTCGGCGTCCGCGCCGATCGCCGCGCCGCCCAGGAAGTGGGCGGTCAGCGGGATATTGAACACCTCACCCCAGGAACCGCCCGCGACACCGCCGATCTTGTCCGCGACCGCGCGGGTGACCTGGTTGCCGACCGGGATCCAGGTCGGATTCGGTTCGCCGTGGCCCTGTTTGGAGGTCAGCTTGCGCCCGAACAGGCCGCGCTTGGTATAGGTGGTGATGGAGTTGTCCAGATGCTGCATGACCAGCGAGATGATGGTGCGCTCGCTCCAGTTGCGCACCGACAGGAACTGCAGCAGCGTCAGCGGGTGCAGCAGCACCGTCCACAGGAACCGCAGCCAGCGCGGGATCTTGCCGCCGCCGTCGACCATGAGCGTCTGCAGCAGGCCCATCGAGTTGGAGCCCTTGCCGTAGCGGACCGGCTCGATGTGGGTGTCGGGGGTGGGGTGGATGGAGGAGGTGATGGCCACGCCGCGGGTGAAGTCCACATCCGGGTTCACCTTGCGGGTGGCCGCGCCCACGATGGACTCGGAGTTGGTGCGGGTCAGCACGCCCAGCCGCGGCGAGAGCTGCGGCAGCACCCCCTTGTCGCGCATGGCGAACAGCAGCTGCTGGGTGCCGCGGGTGCCGGCGGCCAGCACCACGTGCTTGGCGGTGTAGGTCTTGGGCTGTTTGCGCAGCCAGGCGCCGGTGCGCTCGGTCTCCACGTCCCAGGTGCCGTCGGGCAGCGGGCGCACGGTGGTGACCGTGGTCATCGGGAACACCTGCGCGCCACCCTTTTCCGCCAGGTACAGGTAGTTCTTGACCAGGGTGTTCTTGGCGTTGTGGCGGCAGCCGGTCATGCACTCGCCGCATTCGATGCAGCCGGTGCGGTCCGGGCCCGCGCCGCCGAAGAACGGGTCGGGCACGGTCTTGCCCGCCTCGCCGAAGAACACTCCGACCGGGGTCTGCACGAAGGTGTCGCCGACGCCCATGTCCTCGGCGATCTGCTTGAACACCTCGTCGGCGGGGGTCATGTGCGGGTTGGTGACCACGCCGAGCATCTTGCGGGCCTGGTCGTAGTAGGGCATGAGTTCGTCGTGCCAGTCGGTGATCTCGCGCCACTGCGGGTCCTGGAAGAACGGGGCCGGGGGCACATAGAGGGTGTTGGCGTAGTTCAGTGAGCCGCCGCCCACGCCCGCGCCCGCGAGGATGAGGACATCGCGCAGCGGGTGGATGCGCTGAATCCCGAAGCAGCCCAGCTTCGGCGCCCACAGGAACTTGCGCAGGTCCCAGCTGGTGTCGGGGACCTGGTCGTCGGCGAAACGCCGACCGGCCTCGAGTACACCGACGGTGTAGCCCTTCTCGGTCAGGCGCAGTGCGCTCACACTGCCGCCGAATCCTGACCCGACGATGAGCACGTCGAAATCGGTGTCGCGTTGGGTCATGGAATCTCCCTTGTCGTCGTCGACAGTGTGGCGGCGGTTACGCTAATGTGGACAGTTGTAACTGTCAACGTCAACTGGTAGCGGTATCTATGCTGTTCGGGTGGATCGATACAGCCGTCTGCAACTCGCCGAACTCAGCGGTGTCGCCGCCCGCACCATCCGCTACTACCACTCGGTCGGCGTGCTACCCCGGCCCGGCCGGGCCGGTAAGGAAGCCGTCTACGGTTCCGAACACCTCGAACGGCTGCGCGCCATCACCGCCATGCAGGCGCGCGGGCTGCGCCTGGACGCGATCCGCGAGGTGTTCGAGGCCGAGGTACCCGCAGACGGCGACTGGCGTGAGGTCTTCGATCCGCGCTACAGCGCCGAGGCCGACACCCGCACGATCCTCGACGACGAGGCCCTGACCGAGTTGCTCGGCGATCGCCGCCCCGAGATCCTCGACGACCTGCTCGCCGCGGGCTACCTGGAGCGCATAGGCGAGCGCTGGCGGGTGCCCGAACCGGCCATGCTCACCGGGGCGCTCATCCTCTACGACGTGGGCACCGACATCGCCCTGTCGGGCGTACTGCGCAAGCTGATCCGCACCCATCTCGCGACCCTGGCCGACGAGATGATCCGCGTCATCCGCGAGGCCTCGGGCGCGGAGTACAGCGGCGAGGGCGTGGACCTGGATCTCGACCGCTTCCGCGACCGGTTCCGGGCCGCGGCCCGTGAGGTCGGCGGGGTCACCCTGGTGGAGGAGATCGAACGCGCGGTGCGTGAACCTCGCCGCTGAACCCCGCCGCGGCGGCCGGATCAGGGCGCGGGGACCGGGGCCGCGCTGGGGACGGTGACGGGAGAATCGCAGCTGGCGGGCGGATCCACCAGGTGGCAGTCCGAGGGGAAGCGCACCGGCTCGTAACGGGAGGGCACGCCGCCGACGGTGATGATCTGGCGGTAGGTGTCCACGGCGTCGGTGGGTTTGCGGGTCAGGCTCGGATCGGTGAGCACGTCGACGGTGTAGAGGCCGAAACGCGGTGTGTAGGAACCCCACTCGTAGTTGTCGGTGAGACTCCAGTAGTTGTAGCCGACGAGGTTCATGCCGTCGGCCCTGGCGCGCTGCAGCCAGTAGACGGTGTCGCGCAGGTGATCCGAGCGGGTGTAACCGTCGGCGCGGGGCTTGCCGTTCTCGGTGGGCATCCCGTTCTCCACCACCCACAGCGGCTTGCCCGGGAACTTCTGCGAATAGTGTTGCAGCGCATAGTAGATGCCCTCGGGCCGGATGGGCAGCTCCCACATCCCGGCCGGCGGCGCGCCCGAACCGTCGGGCAGGTTGACGGCATTGGACCTGGGCGGCTCGAGGCCGAAGTAGTAGTCCACGCCGATGAAGTCGAGTTTGCCGCCGATGCGGTCCATGAGCGGGCCGTTGACCTGCGACTCCGAACCGGCCACATACCCGACATTGCTGGTGACCAGCGCCTTGGGCTGCACCTGGTGGATGTAGTCGTAGATCTGGTTGTGTACCTGGGCGACCTCGTCGAGCATCTGGTCGGCGTCGGTGTCGTTCTGGCGCACCTCGTGCATGATGTAGGCGACCGGCTCGTTCACCGTGACCCACACCGGATTTCGCGAGGTGTAGCGGTCGACCACCTTGTGGGCATTGGCCAGCCAGTCGTCCACCATGCCCGGATTGCGCCAGCCGCCGCGCTCGGCCTCCCAGCCCGGATACACCCAATGGTCCAGTGTCAGCATGGGTTCCATGCCATTGGCCACGATGTCGTCGACGAGCCGGTCGTAGAAGGCGAACCCGTCCTCGTCCCAGACCCCGGGCTCGGGCTGCAGCCGTGCCCATTCGATGCCGATGCGGAACACCTTCGACCCGAGGCTCGCGGCCAGGGCGATGTCGCTGGGGTAGCGGGAGCGGAAGTCGATGGAGTCGCGGTAGCGGTCCCAGCCGGGATTGGCGTCGATGTAGTGCATCCAGTTGCTGTCGGGCGCATGCCCCTCGGACTGGAATCCCGACGCGGCCACGCCCCACAGGAAGTCCGGGCCCAGGCTGCCGCGCGCGCCGGCCGCGGGCGCCGGGGTGGCCGGGGTGGCGTGGGCGACGCTCGCCACCGGGAGCAGCATCGCAGCGGCCGCGAGCGAGGCCAGGACGAGGCGGTGCAGTCGTCTGCGCATCGGGGCTCCTCCTCCGGGACGGGTGGTAGGAATGTCCCGAATCGGAGCGTAGCTGCTGGTTAACTGAATTTCGGGGCAGCGGTGGGCGTGTCGCGGTGCGCGACCGGTCTCCCCGCCCCCCGGTCGGCGTCCGGTTTTCCGGTCCGGAAAAGCCGTGCGGGGCCGTCACCAGCCACTTTACCCGCCTGCGCGCGATCCGCGGTGTCGGTACACGCCTACCGTTCGAGTCGTACCGGCCTGTGGCCCAAGCAGTTCCACGGGGGGGAGTAACAGTCCGGTGCAACCAGCCGGCGCTCGAGCGTGTCACGGAGTCAGCGGGGCAGGGCGACCGGGTCGGCGCAGCTGTCGAGGGCGTCCACCAGCGAGCAGGTCGCGGGCGAGCGCGTCGGCAGGTAGCCGGCGGGCACGCCGCCGTCGTGGGTGATGGCGCGGTAGGTATCCACGGCGTCGGTGGGGCGGCGGGTCAGGCTCGGATCGGTGCGCACGTCGACGGTGTAGAGGCCGAAACGCGGTGTGTAGGAACCCCACTCGTAGTTGTCGGTGAGACTCCAGTAGTTGTAGCCGATGACGTTCATGCCGTCGGCCCTGGCGCGCTGCAACCAGTAGACGGTGTCGCGCAGGTCGTCGGCGCGGGCGTAGCCGTCGGCGCGGGGCGCGCCGTTCTCGGTGGGCATGCCGTTCTCCACGATGTAGAGCGGCTTGCCGGGGAACCGGCGGGCGAAGTGGCGCAGCGTGTAGTACAGGCCATCGGCTTGCAGCGGCAGCTTCCACAGCGCCGACGAGGCGAAGTTGGCGTACTCGGCGGCCGTGCCGGGGGACAGGCCGTAGTAGTCGATGCCGACGAAATCCAGCTTGGCCGCGATCGCATCGAGCATGGCGCCGTTGACGATCGGATCCGCGGCGGGCACGTAGGCGACATTGCTGGTCACCATGGCGTCGGCCTGGCGGGTGTGGATGTAGTCGTAGATGCTGTTGTGCGCCTGCGCGAGTCGCGCCTGCATGGCCGGCACGTCGGCGGCGGGCAGCCCCCCGTTGCGGACCTCGTTCATGATGTAGGCGAAGGGCTCGTTGATGGTGACCCACATCGGATCGTCGCCGGCGTAGCGGTCGACCACCGTACGCATGGTCGCCAGCCAGTCCTCGACCATGCCCGGATTCGCCCATCCGCCGCGATCGGCTTCCCACCCCGGATACACCCAGTGGTCGAGGGTGATCATCGGCCGCATTCCGGCGGCCCGGATGGCCGCGATCACCTTGTCGTAGAAGGCGAATCCGTCCTCGTCCCACACCCCCGGCCGCGGTTGCACCCGCGCCCATTCGATGCTGAGCCGGTAGGTGTCGACGCCCAGATTCGCGGCCAGCGCGATATCGGCGGCATACCGGTCGTAGAAGTCGACGCTGTCGCCGTAGCGGTCGTAATCCGGGTGGGTGTCCACGTACCGGCGCCAATTGCTGTCGGGCGCATGGCCTTCGTTCTGGAACCCCGCCGCGGCCACACCCCAGTGGAAGCCGGAGCCCAGTGCGGGCAGGTCCGACGGGGCGGGCGCGGCACCGGCCGGGGTGCCGGTCGCGAGCACAGCGGTGGCGGCCACGGCCAGGGCGGCGACGGCATGGCGGCGGGCGTGCGTACGCACGGTCTCCTCATTCGGCAGGCAGCGAATCGGGCAGGCGTCCGGCATTATTGCCGACGCGCGCCCACACAACCCGGGGTTCGGCCGAACAGTCCGGTCCGGGCACGACGTCGAGATAGCGGGAAGCTGGCGCACCGAGCTGAATCCGGCCCTGATCGCCGAGCACTACGACGACCTACTACGGCTGGCTGGATCGGTCGAGTTCGGGCACGCCACCGCGTCCGCGCTGGTCGGCAAGCTGTCGACAGCACGCTCTGGCCGCGGCGCTGAAGGAATACGAGGCCGTGCGCCGAAGCCTGTGTCGACATCCAGGAGCACGGCGAGCGGGAAGACGCCACGCTGGCCGCATTGATCGCGATCATCGCCGGGCGACCGGGAGCGCTACCGGACCGGCTGCTCGGCAAGGACGACCGCATCCTGCAACGCAAGGCGACCTGTGCTGTTGCCGGGCACCGGGCTCGTCGCTGCTCACCAGGAAACCCGGCCGGCGTCGTTGAAGTATCCGCCGGTGGGCCCGTCGTCGTCGAGAGTCGCCAGGCGGATCGCAATGCGGGCGCCGTCGGCGGCGGTGCGGGTCACGCCGGGAAGATCCTTGGTGAAGTCGGTCGCGCAGGGACCGGGATCTGCGGCGTTGACCTTGATGCCCTCGCCATCAAGGTGTTTGGCGTATTGGACGGTGATGTGGTTGAGAGCAGATTTGGACGGAGAGTAGGCGACATTCGCGGGCAGGCCGGTGAAGTAGTCCTCCGGGTCGGACATGCGGCTGATCGAGCCGAGGCCGGAGCTGACGTTGACGATGCGGCCGCGGCGTGAACGTCGCAAAAGCGGCAACATTGCTTCGGTGACGGCCACAACGCCGAAAACGTTGGTGGCGAACACCGCTCGGAGTGTGTCGAGTTCGACTGAGCCGGGCTGCTGATTGTGGCGAGGGCCAGCGATGCCGGCGTTGTTCACCAAGACGTCCAGGCGCCCGTGTCGCGTAGCGATCCACTTGGCCGCGGCGGTGGGGTCGTCAGCTGTAGTGACATCCAGCCGGATCGCGTGGGCGTGGATGCCGTCGCCACGCAACCGGGCAGCGGCTCGTTCGCCCTGTTCCGAATCACGAGCACCGACCAGCACCGCCGCGCCGAGATGTCCCAGTCCAGCGGCGATTTCGTAGCCGATACCGCGATTGGCGCCGGTGATCAATGCGACCGACCGGCGTGTGTTCTGATGTCATATCGCCAGCTCAACACAGCAGCGCCGCAGGCACCAGGACCGAGTTGGTCTGCACGGATACCTTGCTGCTGGAGACTCGGGAGCTGGTCTATTTCGTGGCCGTCGCCGAGGAACTGCATTTGGGGCGGGCCGCGCAAAGAGTCGTATCGCCCAGCCCGCGTTGTCATGGGCGATCGCCTGGCTGGAACGGCGCATGAGCGTGGCGTTGCTGCACCGCACCAGCCGGCATGGGCGCACGGGGTCTCGGTGGTGGACACGGCGAGGATGCTCACTCGGCGGGCTCGTCGCCGTGCGGGTTCGGGCCCCAGCCCGGTCGGCCGGGGCCGTGGCGCTGCGGGTGGTCCGGACCGCCCGGTTGCCCGGGCCCGCCGAAGGGCCAGCCCGGAATCTTCGGCATGCCAGGCATTTTCGCCCAGTCGGGCGGCTCCGGCATGAGTGGCAGCTGTGGCACCTCGGGCATGTGCGGGACCGGCGGGACCGGCGGGATCTGGATGCCCGCGGCGGGCCCGCCGAAGCGCTGGAATGCGGCTTGGCGTGAGGTGCCGAAGATTTCGCCGATCTCGGCCCAGGTGCGGCCCTCGTCGCGGGCCTGGCGGACCAGGGAGCGCAGCACGTCGTCGACGACGCCGTCGAGGCTGCGGGCCGCGCGCAGCGCCGCCATGACCGACGGCGCGGGCTTGCCGTCGCCGGGCCGCAGCACCTCGGCGACGAATTCGGCATTGGTGGACAACAGTTTTGCCAGGACCGCGCGCTCGTCGGCGGGGTCTCTGTGTCGGGGATCACTCACATGTAAATGCTGCCTTTACAGGAGAACCCCTGTCAAGGAACGATTTACACGCTCGCGAATACTGGTCATTAGCTGAAAGGGGGGCGGCGGGTTTGCCGCGCCTATAACGTGGTCGTCAGCGATCAGGAGGTGCTGGGTGAGGACACCGACGACATGACCGATCCCGAGAGATGCGCGGCCGAGCACGAGCTGTTCGAGCTGGTCCGCAAGGCCGGATTCGAGGGGCCGGCCTGGAAACTGCTGGCGGACAGTCTGGTTCGCCACGCATTGGCCGTGCTGGGGCCGTGGGTACGCAGTGGCTGGATTTTCTCGGTGGCCGAGCAGAAGCGCATGCCGCTTCGCCCGACCGCGCAGGAACGACTGCTGGTGGAGACCCGCTTCACCGAGGACTTCGTGCAGGAGACCATCACCCGCGCGCTGGAGCGCTTCCGCCGCAATGCCCGCGACGGCGACGGCTGGAATGCCGACGGCGGCCTCAGCCTGGGCAGCTACTTCATCGGCGCGTGTGTGCTGGCCTTCGTCGAGCACTTCCGCCGCAGCCGCCGCACGGGCGACCTCTACCAGTTCCGGGCCGCGGCCTCGGTGGCCATCGTGACCGAGGACGGCCCGGACCTGATGGCGGTGCTGGCCTCCGCCGAGGACGTAGCCGGTTCGGTGGTGGACCGGCTGGCGTTCCGCAGCCGCCTGGCCGAGCTCGGCGACCGCGACCGTGGGCTGGTGTGGGGCAAGGCCATGGGCCTGACCGGCCGCGAAGTCCAGCATCTGTTCGACTTCCCGTCCGTGAAGGCGGTCGAACAGCGCTGGGCCCGACTGAAAGGCGACCACGGCTGGATGACCGGCCTCGACGGCAAGGAGGCGGCCGAATGAGCCCCGACCGCGCGCCGGACCCGGTGGCCCGCATCGCCGAGCTGCTCGAGCGGTCCTCGCTGAACGAGCCCGCGCTGCAACGGCTCTACGCCCGCATCCCGCACCGCGTCGCCGAACTGCAGGCCACCCCGACCACCGTCCCCGCGCCCGCGTCCGGATTCGCGGACCGGCTCAACAGGCTCTTCGAGGTCGTGCCCGCCCCGGGCGAGCGCCCACACACCAACTCCGAGGTGGCCGCCCAGCTGACCGCGTGGGGCCACCCCATCTCCAAGCCCTATCTGAGCCAGCTGCGCTCGGGCGTGCGGACCGACCCCTCCCGCGAGACGATTGCCGCGCTGGCCCGCTTCTTCCGGGTCCGGTCGGCCTATTTCGCCGACGACGCCTACACCACCGCTGCCGACCTGGACTCCGACCTGATCGCCCGGCTGCAGTTCCACGGCCTGCGCAAACTGTCCACGCGGGCCTTCGATCTGAGCGAGGAGTCCCAGAACCTGCTGACCTCCATGGCCGATCGCCTGCGCGTCACCGAGGGTCTGCCCGAGGTCGGCGGCGGCGGGGTCGATTGATCGCCGAACCCGGCCGCGCCTGATATACGAAATATCTTGCGGCGACGCGGTCCTGCGCCAACGCTGGTCTGCCACCGTGTCCGGGTGCCGAACCATGAACGTCCGCTGATCGATCCCTCCGACACCGCGCCCGCCGAGGCCGGACTGTCGCTGGCGCGGCGCTCGGCAGCCGAGTTCGCCGGAACCGCGGCGCTGGCGGCGGTCGTGATCGGCTCCGGGATCGCGGCCGAACAGCTCTCGCCCGGAGATCTCGGACTGCAGCTGCTGGAGAACTCCACCGCGAGCGCCTTCGGCCTGGCCGTGCTGATCCTGGCGTTCGGCCCGATTTCGGGCGCCCACTTCAATCCCGTGATGTCACTGGCGGATTGGCTCGGCGGGCGGCGGCAGCGCACCGGGCTCGGCACCCGGGAACTGGGAGCCTACGTGTCCGCGCAGTGCGCGGGCGCGATCGTCGGTGCCTTGCTGGCCAACGCCATGTTCGATCGCACTCCACTCCAGATCGCGACCCACCATCGTGTCACCGGCGGCCACCTGCTCGGCGAAATCCTCGCCGCCGCCGGGCTGATCGCCGTGGGCTTCGCCGCCGCCCGCCAGGGCCGCGGTGCGAGCGCCGCGGCCCTGGCCGCGTACCTCGGCTCGGCCATCTGGTTCACCAGTTCGGGTTCCTTCGCCAACCCCGCACTCACCATGGGCCGCATGCTCTCGGACTCCTTCACGGGCATCGCCCCGGCCTCGGTGCCCGCGTTCGCCGCGGCCCAGATCGTCGGCGGCCTGGCCGGTTCGAGCCTGATGACCCTGCTGTACCGGCCGGCCGGGACCGACTAGGGGTGGCGCGTCGTCGAGGGGACCGCGAAGGAGGTGCGGTCGCCCGACCAGCCTTCGGGCGGGACCAGCTTGTCGAGCTCGGCGAGGTCCTCGGCGCTGAGCTCGACCGCGGCGGCCGCGGCGTTCTCCAGAATGCGCGCCGAGCGGCGGCTGCCGGGAATCGGCATGATGTCCGGCCCCTGCGCCAGCAGCCAGGCCAGCGCCAGTTGCCCGGCCGAGATGCCCAGGCGCGCGGCCAGGTCCCGCAGCGCCGCCACCTGCGCGAGATTCTCGTCGAGATGCTCGCCCTGGAAGCGCGGGTCATTGCGCCGGAAGTCGCTGTCGGCGACCGTGGCCGAATCCAGTGTGGCAGTGAGCAATCCGCGACCCAGTGGGCTGTAGGGCACGATCCCGACCCCGAGTTCGCGTGCCACCGGGACGATATCGCGTTCGGGCGCGCGCCACAGCATCGACCACTCGAACTGCACCGCTGCGATCGGGTGCTCCGCCACCGCCTCCCGCAGTTGCTGCGGGGTGGCCTCCGAGATGCCCAGGTGCCGCACCTTTCCGGCCTTCACCAATTCCGCCATGGCTCCGACGGTCTCGGCCACCGGCACCTCCGGGTCGATCCGGTGCAGGTAGTACAGGTCGATCACCTCGCGCCCGAGCCGCTGCAGCGATTCCTCGCAGTACCCGCGCACATGCTCGGGCTTGCCGTCGAGTCCCACGCCGGTCTCGGTCCGCACGATCCCGAACTTGGTGGCCACCAGGGCTTTCGTCCCCGCCAGCGCCCGTCCGACCAGCCGCTCGTTGTGCCCGCGCCCATAGCTCATCGCCGTATCGAACACGGTGACGCCCGCGTCCATCGCGTCCCGGATGGCCGCGGTCGACTCGCCGTCGTCGGCCGCCCCGTACCCCTGGGAGAACCCCATACACCCCAGCCCGATCGCCGACACCGTCACACCATTGCCGAGCCGCTGTTCACGCATGCCGCCCATCGTGTCAGCCGCGCCCGCCGCCCACCAATCCGAATTCGAATGAAATCCATTGATTGCCAGATGGATCGGCGCATCCGGGTCAGTCGGCGGCGGCGGCGAAACGAGCGGCGATGTCGGCGGCGGTGATCTTGGCCAGATCGACCAGGAACGGGAGCCGTTCGGGAATCATGAGCGCGGTCGTTCCGCGCAGCCCCAGCGTGAACCGGCAGGGCGCGCCGGGCGTCTGGATGGGGACGGCCAGCGTGCGGAAGCCGGGGTCGAGTTCCTCGTCGTTGTAGGCGGGGCGCTGTCCGCCGCGGCCGGGCGCACCGTGCGGGCGGGCATCGAGGTGCCCGTCATCGGGCGCGAGACCGAGACCGAGGCGTGGGCCAGGGTCGAAAGGCAATGGCGCGAACTGTATCCGGACGGGCCGGGTGCGGCGGCGCTGGACCTCGGCGACGGGCGCTTGGCGGGCTTCACCCGGCTGGGATATCCGCAGGCCATCGGCTTTGGTCGGCAGCTACGAGCAGGTGGCGCGGCGATTGCGGGCGTACGCGACGGCCGGCGTCGACACCGTGGTGCTGTCCGGGCACCCGCACCTCGAGGAGGTCTACCGCGCCGCGGAACACCTGCTGTTCCTCGCCGACCCGACCGGCCGCACGGTGAAGGAGGCCACCGCATGACCATCGACATCTATTGGCGCATCGGCATGGAGGGCGATCACGCCTCACTGCGCACCCCGCGCCGCTACAACCGCGGCCACGCCGGCGGCTACTGTCCCGGCAATATCGCCCCGGCCGTGCGCGCGGGCGAGCTCGACGGCTACAGCTACCTCGACCCGGCCGCGGCCGGGGCCCGCGCCTCGGAATCGGCCGGGTTCCTCGGTGGCCTGCTGCCGTCGTTCCCCATCACCGAGGACCCGTGGGCGGTGGCCGCCGCCCTGGCCCGCGAGACCACCACCTACCGGTCGGTCCGGTGACTGCGGAGTTCCTCGATGAGCAACAGCGCGCGGCGGACCTGCTGACGGCCAACGGCTTGCTGCCCCGGCGGATCGATGTGCGGGCGGCGGTCGTTCCCTGGATCGCCGATGCGGTCACTGCCACGACGGCGGCCGCCGCGGGCTGAGGCCGCACGAGCAGCGCCCGTTGCCGCGTGGCATCCGGTGGAGACGATTTGCCGAAGCGGTCTCCACCGGATGCCATGTGCCATTCTGCTGCCGCAACCGGGAGGTTGCTGGCGTGCGAGCAGGGCTGGGGCGTGCACGAGGGGCGGGAGAGCGCGGACCCCGGGGCGGTGGTCGAGTGACCAATTGCCAGGCCGCGGACCTCGGGTTCGGGTCGCCCGGCTGAACGGGTCCTTCCGCACCGGGGCTTCGGGATGCAAATCGGGGTGAAATGCTGTGAGCTGCACGGGCTCCGGGTTGCGGTTTGCTCGGAGATACCGAAAGGTTAGGGGAGACAGAGGATTCTGCTATGGTGGCTCCGCCGATTTCAGGATCGGCCGGACGACAAGAGAATTGATGAATCAAGACAACGCCGTGCTGCTTTCCTGGGTTCTTGCTGCCGCGCTGCTATTCGCCGTGGTCGGGCTGCTGTTTCTGTGGCGTGCCATGCGCGCCGAACGCGGGCGGGTTGCCGCCCTGCGCGAGGAGCAGGCCAACCGCGATGTCGCGGTCGAGGACATGATCGTGAACCTGACCGAGAACGTCGTGCCCGCCATCGGCGCGGCCGTCCGTCGCTCGGACCCCGACAACCCCACCGTGGACCTGCCGATCGTGCTCGAGCAGTCGCGCATCGCGGAGCTGGTGTGGCAGTGGACCGCCCGCTGCGGCGAGGAGCTGCAGAAGGTGGCCGCCGAGACCCGCGACCGGGTCCGGCGCGAGGCCGAGACCGAAGCGCAGCTCGTGGTGGCGCAGGCCGAATCCGAGCGTGAGACCGCGGTGGCCCAGGTCGAGGAGGTGGCTCAGCTGGCCATCGCCCAGGCCGAGGAGGCCGCCCGCGTCGCCGTCGCGCAGGCCGGGGAGGCCTCGCGCACCGCGGTCGCCGAGGCCGCCGACAGCGCCCGCGCCCAGGTGGAGGGCTCCGCCCGCGAGGCCACCTCGGCCGCGGTGCGCGCCTTCGGCGCTTCGGTGGTGAGTCTCGGCGCGGACGTCAGCCAGGTGCTCAGCGCCGCGCTGCGTCAGCACCGCAATGACGAGACCTTCGAAACGCTCACCCGCATCGACCATTCCGTGCAGCAGATGATCCGCCAGGCGCAGTCCTATGTGATCGTCTGTGGTGGCCTGCCCGGCCGCCGCTGGCCGCAGCAGACCCTCACCGACGTGGTGGGCGGCGCCACCGGCCGAGTCCGCGACTACACCCGGGTGCGCGCTACCGAACTGGACCGCCCGGTCGTGAGCCGCGCGGTGGAGCCGCTGGTGCACACCGTCGCGACGCTACTCGACAACGCGCTGCGCTACTCGCCGCCGACCTCCTACGTGGACATCGGTTTCCAGGAGGGCCACCACGGCATTACGGTGATCATCGACGACGCCGGTGTGCGGATGAATCCCGAGCAGCTCGAGGAGACCCGCCGCGTCCTCGCGGGCGACCAGCTCGTCGACATCCACGCGCTGGGCCCGACCCCGCGCGTCGGCTTCCCCGGCGTGGCCGCGCTCGCGCGCCGCTACGGCTTCTCCGTCTACATCGACGGCCCCAATATGTACGGCGGCATGCGCGCCATGGTCTTCATTCCGGAGACCCTGCTGGCCGCGCCCGCGCCGACACCCGTGGCCGTTGCCGCCCCGACCCCCGTGCCGGCGCCCGCCCGGATTCCGGCACCCGACCCGGAACCCACGGTGGTGGCCATGGATTCGGTGCCTCAGGAACTCACTTCCGGCGGCCTGCCCAAGCGGCGCCGCCGCTCGGCGTCGGTGTCGGTGGCGGCACCCGTGCGCCCGGTCGTCGTGGATTCGACATCCGCGCGACCCGACATCGCCGCTGCCTGGCACAGCGGCTCCCAGCGCGGTCGAGCGGCCGCGTTCGAGCACTCCGAAGGGATGACATCGTGACCGGTACGCCCGCGACGGCCGTCAGTGACACGAACCGGCTGGCCTGGTTGCTGGACGATCTCGAAGCGCCGGGGGTCCGGTTCGCCGTCCTGCTATCCGAGGACGGCCTGCGCATCGCCCACACCGGTGGCGTGAGCATCGACGACGCCGAGCGTTTCGCCGCGGCCGCCTCCGGCCTGCGGGCCCTGGGCAAGGCGCTCGCCGAGTTCTGCGGCGGCACCTCCGACAATGCGGTGCGCCAGAACATGACCGAGTACGCCGACGGGATGATCTTCATCACCGCCGCCGGAGCCGGTGCGCTGCTGGGTGTTTCGACCACCCAGGACGTGGATGTCAGCCTGGTCGCGCACCGGATGAACGAACTGGCCCTGCGGGTCGGGCGTGAGCTCGGCAGTATGTCGCGGACCAGGGCGGATCTGCCGCGCTCATGAGTCGGCCGCGGCGCGACCCCGATCTGGTCCGGGCGTATGTGCGCACCGGCGGCCGATCGCGCCCGACGCGGGTGCTGGATCTGGTCAGTCTGGTTGTCGCGGTGGCCGATCCGGCCCCCGGCGCGTCGCCCGATGCCCGCCGCATCATCCAGCTCGCCCGCCGCGGCGTGCTGACGCTGGCCGAGTTGGCGGCCTATCTGGACCTGCCGCCGTCGGTCGTGAAGATCCTGGTGGCGGATCTACTGGACAGCGGTCATTTGGCCGTCCCGACCCCGGTGGAAGCGCTGCCGGGCAAAGCCCTCTTGGAGGAGGTACTCGATGGACTCCGCGCTCTCTCCGCATGAGCGCGTCGTCGACTATGTGCCGCAGACCGTCACCCGCACCGTAAAGTTGCTGGTGGCGGGGAACTTCGGCGTCGGGAAGACCACGTTCGTGGGTAGCGTGTCGGAGATCCGGCCGCTGCGCACCGAGGAGACGATCACCGAGGCCAGCGTCGGCGTCGACGATATGGCCGGGCTGCCGGGCAAGACCACCACCACGGTGGCCATGGACTTCGGCCGCATCACCCTGAATCCGCGTCTGGCGCTGTACCTGTTCGGCACGCCCGGCCAGCGCCGCTTCGTGCCCATCTGGGAAGACCTGGCCGTCGGCGCGCTGGGCGCGCTGGTGCTGGTCGATACCCGCCGGCTGGAGAAGGCCGACGAATCGCTGTCCATCCTCGAGGAACGCGGTGTGCCGTTCGCGGTGGCCGTCAACGACTTCGAGGGCGCGCCCAAGCATCCGCTCGACGAGGTCCGCGATGCGCTGGACCTCGACCAGGGCACGCCGCTGATGCGGCTCGACGCCCGGGACCGCAATCCGTGCCTGCAATCGCTGATCACCCTGGTCGAGTACCTGTTGGAGCCGCGCGTCTAGCCGTATTTTCCACGGGCAGAACATCATTCGTGGTGAAAGGCCCGGCCCGGCCGCCTGCGTGACGCATCTCGCAAGGCCATCCATCCGAGCTGATCCGAGCTGGAATCTGCGCTACGGTGAGCGCTTCCTGCCAGGTGAAGCGAAAGAGTTTCGGAATGCCGTTTGCGAGCCGCGGATCGGTCAAGATCCACTACACCGATACCGGCGGGCCGGGGCCGGCGGTGGTGTTCGGGCACAGCCTGTTCATGGACCAGGAGATGTTCGCCCCGCAGATGGACGCGCTCGCGCCCGACTACCGGATCATCGCCATCGACTCGCGTGGGCACGGGGCCAGCGAGGACGACGAAACCCCGTTCAGCTACTGGGATCTCGCCCGTGACGCCTGGGCGGTGGTGGACGAGCTGGGGCTCGAGCGCGTCGTGGTGGGCGGGGTCGCGCACGGCGGGTTCACGGCCGTGCGCATGGCGCTGCTGGCGCGGCCACGGGTGGCGGGGCTGATCGTGATCGGGTCGAGCGCGCAGGCCATGACGCCGCAGCGGCGCGCCGGGTATCGCGAGGTGCTCGACATGTGGGCGAGCAGCGCGACACCGGGGCCCACCATCAAGATGGTGTGCTCGCTGATGATCGGGGCCACCGCCGACGATCAGCAGCCGTGGCGGGCGAAATGGGCCACCGCACCGCGTAATCGGATGCGGCTGGCGGGCGAATGCCTGGTCAACCGTGACTCGGTGCGCGAGTTGCTCGGTGACATCGCCTGTCCGGCGCTGGTGATCCGCGGGCTGGCCGATCAGGCCACGAGCGCCGAGGAGGTCGCGGAACTGGCTGCCGCGCTGGGCAGTCCGGCCCCGGTCCACACCATCGCCGGGGCCGCCATGACACCGAACCTCACCCACCCCGGCGAGGTCAACGCGCTGCTGCGGGAGTTCCTCGCCGCCCTGCCGTCCTGATCAGGTCTCGACCAGCCCGAGGAACAGCTGGTGCGCCGGGCCCGGCGCGGTCCCGCGATAGCGCTGCACCCGCACGTCGAACACGGTGGCGGTGCGCGGATCGCGCAGGGTGAAGGTGGGGTCGTGGCGGCCGATGTGCACATGCCCCGCGGTCCACAGCCGCCGGAAGTCGGGCTGCTCGCCCAGTTCCCGCAGCAGCCGGTCGATACCGTCGCGGTCGCGGGTCCCGGCGGCGTAGGCGCGGAAGCGCCCGACCATCAGCCGGGCCTCGCGTTCCCACTCCTCGACCACGAGGCGTGCCCGCGGGTCGGTGAACATCCACCGCAGCACGTGCCCCTGCCGCGACAATCCCGGCAGGGCCGCGTCGAAGGCGCTGTTGCACGCCACCACGTGCCAGCCGTCGTCGAGGGCCGCCGCCAGATGCGGCAGCAGCGCGTCCAGAATTGTGCGCATCGGGCGCACCGCCGGATCCCCGCCGCGCAGCGCCCGCACGGACGACACGGCCGGGCGCTGCTGGGCCAGGTGGTAGAGGTGGATGCGCTCGGCCACATCCAGTTCCAGCACAGCCGCCAGCGAATCCAGAATGGCCGGGCCAGGATTGAGCGCCTCACCCTGTTCGATCTTGGCGATATAGCCCAGGCTGGCGTGGGTGGCTTCGGCCAGCTGCTTCCGGGTCAGGCCCGCCGGATGCCGGCCGGTGGCCCGTGCGCGCCGCTCGCGCACGAACTCGGCCAGCGTGGGCGCGCGCAGCCCCTCGGCGGTCGGCAGCCCGAATTCGTTGTCGGCCAACGGCATCCCCTCGAACAGATCAGCGTGCCTCCACCCTAGGTGCCCGCCCGCCGCCGGGTGCGGCGGAACGACGAGCCGGGGTGCCCGGACTCGGCGGTACCACCGCCGGTGGTCGCGGCGCGGAAGCCTGTTTCGCGCAGTGGTGCTCGCGAATTCGCGTGCTCATGACTGGGGTGTCCGAGCGGTTGCCAAGCGGGGAGCTCGCATTCGATATTGGCCGTGCGAGGGACGGCAGCGGCGCCGGCCGGGGAGTCGACGGGGGGATCGGCGAATAGCGAGGAGCGGCACCGGAAATGTCCAGTAATTCATTGTCGGGCGACGAATCGGGGCTGCGGTCGCGCCCGATAGTGATCGGGGAACAATCGTTTCCCTATTATTTCGGCCGCGACTGCGTCACCGAGATCGGTGCGGCCATCGCCGCGCTGGGCGCGGACCGGCTGGTATTCGTCACCGATGACGAGGTGCTGTCGCGCTACCGCCGTGATATCGACCGGCTGGCCGGATCGATTCCGTCCCTGATCCTTTCGCATCCGTCCGGCGAGTCGATGAAAACGCTGACCTGCCTGTCCGGCCACCTGGAAACCGCTTTGCGCGCGGGCGTCACGCGGCGTTCGGTGGTGGTGTCCTTCGGTGGTGGCGTGCCCGGAAATCTGGCGGGGCTGATGGCGAATCTGCTGTTCCGGGGTGTACGGCTGGTGCACGTGCCGACCACAACCATCGCCGCGATGGATTCGGTGCTCTCGCTCAAGCAGGCCATCAACAGCGGCGTGGGCAAGAACCATCTGGGCACCTATTACGCGCCGGAGGCGGTATTCACCGACGTCGAGTTCTTCACCACCCTGCCGGAGCGTGAATTGCGCTCGGGCCTGTGCGAAATGGCGAAGAACTGCCTCGCGATCGACCCGTCCGCCTTGGCGGGGTTGCGGGAGGTCATCGGGAATATGGCCGCACCGGATTCGCTGCTGTGGCTGCTGGACGCGAGCATTGCCGCGAAATCCGCGGTCACCCGGGACGACACGTACGAGCGAGGCGCCGGCCTGGTCCTCGAATACGGGCACACCGTCGGCCACGCCATCGAGATCTGCGATCATCGCGTGCGCGGCGCGGCCGGGTCGCCGCACGGCGCCGCGATTGCGCTGGGAATGCTGGTGGCCGCGCACATCTCGCACGCGCGCGGGTGGCTGTCCGACGACGAGGTGAGTGTCCACTACGAGATCGTCACCGGTCTGGGAGTGGAGCCCGCGCTGCCGGATTCGGTGCGCATCGACGATGTGCTCAGGGTGGTCGCCGACGACAACAAGAAGGGCTATCTCCCGCCTCGGCCCGATGCGGTGCCGTTCGTGCTGCTGCGCGCGCTCGGCCGCCCGGAGCGCACCGGCGACCTGCCGCTGGTGCCGGTGGCGGTGCGCGAGATCCGCGCCGCCCTCGACGTGATCGCCCAGCCGTCGGCGTCCGCGCCGGTCGTGGTCGGGTAGGCCCGCCATGCTCGCGATACACGGCGGCACACCGGTGCGCTCGGCGCGTCCGTGGCCGCGCTGGCCCCAGTACGACAATCGCACCGCCGCGGAACTGCTTGCCGCACTGCACTCGTCGCGCTGGTCGGTCACCTGGTACAGCCCGAGCGGCGGCAAGTCCCGGGAACGATTGTTCGGGGAGGCGTTCGCCCGTTACAACGGCGCGGATTACGGGGTCAGCGTCGACCACGGCTCGAGCGCCCTTGTCATCGCGCTCGAAGCGCTCGGCATCGGCCCCGGCGACGAGGTGATCGTCCCCGCCATGACCTGGGTCGCCCCGGCCACCGCGGTGCTGCGGGTGGGCGCGGTCCCGGTGCTCGTCGACGTCGATCCCGCCACCGGCTGCCTCACCGCCGACCACCTCGGCGCCGCGATCTCGGCACGCACCAGAGCGGTCATCGTGGTGCACCTGGCCTGTACCGCAGCCGAACTCGACCGGATCACCGCGGCCACCGACGCCGCCGGGCTGGCGCTGATCGAGGACTGCTCGCAGGCCCACGGCACCCGATGGGCCGGACGCGCGGTCGGCACCTTCGGTGAGATCGGCGTCTTCAGCCTCGGTGCCGCGAAATCCCTGGCCGCCGGGGAGGCCGGGGCCGCGATCACCGGCAGCCACGAGCTCTACCGGCGAATGCTCATGCTGCGCGCCGACTCCCGCGGATACACCGACGACGGGCCCGCGCCCGGGGAGTACGAGCTCGTCGAGGACGGCACGGTCATGGGCGCGAACTATTGCATGTCCGAGCTGACCGCGGCGTTGCTGCTCGACCAGCTGCCACGCCTGGACGACCAACACACGATCCGCGAGACGCGCGCCAAGGAACTGGAAGCGGGGCTGCCCGGAATCCCCGGCCTGGCACCCGTTCCGGTGCCCGCTCCGGTGGACCGGCGGGCCGTCTACGAATACGGAATCCGATTCACGCCAGACACTTTCGGTGACGCCACCGTCGACCAGGTGGCCGCGGCCCTCACCGCCGAACTGGGCACCAAGGTCTACCCGCCGCGCGTGCCCCTGCACCGCAGCGCTCTGCTGCGCCCGCACACCAAACCCCGCTTCGCGCGTTGGTGGGCCGACGCCGTCGAACGCGCCGCCGGTCGCCGCTTCCCCGGAGCCGACGACTACCGCGACCACACCCTGCTGCTGCACCACAGCGTGCTGCTGGGCCGGCGCGGCGACGTCGACGACATCCTGACCGCGCTCGACAAGGTGCGCGCCCACGCCGCCGACCTGCCCGCACACCCCGCCCCCGACCCGAAAGGCATGGCATGACATCGGAACTCATGGCGGACTGGGAGAGCCGCATCATCGACGGCATCATCACCCGCCGGGCCGTCGAATCGGACTGGGAGGAGTTGCGCGGCCGCTACGCCCGCGCGTTCGGCGGGGTGAAGACCCACGACTTCGAGGCGTGGAAGCGGCAGTTCCGGCTCGAGGACATCGCGGTGGTCGAGGACGTCTCGGTAGCGCGGGAACCGCGCATCGTGGGGACCGCCGCGATCATCCGCACCACGGTGACCGCGCCCGGCGGCGCACAGCTGTCGGTCGCGGCGTGCGCGCAGGGCATGGTCGCCACCACCCACCAGAAGCGCGGCATCTACGCCAAGGTCCAGGCCGAGCTCATGACCATCGCCATGGAGACCGAAGCGGATGTGCTGGCCGCCATGCCCGGCCCGGGCGGCAGCTACGCCTATGTCGGGGTCACGACGCACACCCGGCACCTGCGCATCGACCGGGGGCGCGCGAAACTGCGGGTCTCCGAGCGGGATTCGGCCTCGGTGCGGGAGGTCGGGCTGGCGGAATCGGTGGGGGAGCTGCGGCAGATCTACGCGCTGTGGCAGCAGGCCACCCCGGGCGCACTGGATCGCGGCGAATCCTGGTGGGCGAGTGCCATCAGCCCGCAGTCCTTCATCATCGTGCACCCGGACGGCTACGTGATATACGACCTGACTGGGAATACGGTGCTGGTCAAGGACTTTTGTGCGCTGACCGTGGCCGCGCGCCGGGAACTGCTGCGGTGCCTGCTCGGGCAGGGCGAGTACACGGAGATCCGGATGGACACCGCGCTCGACGACCCCACCCCGCTGCTGCTCGAGGACTCCCGCGCGGCCGCGGTGACCGGGATCGACGCGGGCCTGTGGATGTGGATCCTGAACCTGCCCAAGGCCATCGCGTCGCGGGAGTTCCGCGGCGACTTCCACGGGGTGGTCGAGGTCGCCGACCCGTGGGGCCTGAGTTCCGGCGCCTACCTGCTCGACGTCGCCGGCGGTCACGGTAGCTGGTCGCCCGTCGAGGAGGCCGTGGCCGATGTCCGCATCGGCCCGCTGGAACTCACCACCGCCTACTTCGGTGCGCACACCCTCGGCGAGCTCGCACGCGCCGGTCGGGTGGAGGAGATCACCACCGGTGCCCTCGAGGCCCTGGATCGCGCGTTCACCCCCGCGCGGAAACCGTTCAACACCACGCCGTTCTGATCGAACTCCCCTGAGGACAGCACCGCCATGACTATGCCGCCCCCTCCGTCCATCTGCCCGGTGACCGGGATCGTCGGATCCGGGGTCACCCGGGTCACCACGCCCACCGGCGATCCGGCCTGGCTGGTCACCGGTCACGAGCTGGTGCGCGACCTGTTCACCGATCCGCGGCTGGGCCGCGCGCATCGCACGCCGGAAACCGCGGCGCGGCTGGGGGAGTCGGCCTTCTCGGGCGGACCGATCGGCAATTTCGACACCGAGCTCGAGGACCACGCGCGCATGCGCACCCTGCTGCAACCGCACTTCTCGCCCAGACGGATGCGGGAGCTGCGGCCGCGGGTCGAGCAACTCACCTCGGAACTGCTCGACGCGATGGCGGACCAGGGCTCGCCCGCCGATCTGCAGGCCGCGCTCGCCCTGCCGCTGCCATTGCTGGTGATCTGCGAGCTGCTCGGGGTGCCATACACCGACCGGAACCTATTCCGGGACTGGGTCGATGCGGTCGGCAATGTCACCGACCGCGCCAAGGTCGAGCAGGGCGTGGCCGAGCTGTTCGCCTACTGCCTGGAGCTGGTCGGGGAGAAGCGGCGCGATCCCGGCGACGACGTCGTGTCCCGGCTGTGCGCGATCGACGGCGTCGCCGACACCGAAATCGCCACGCACGCCATGGTTCTGCTGTTCGCCGGGCACGAGACCTCGGCGGTACAGATCGGGGTCGGGGTGCGCATGCTGCTGGAGAATCCCGGCCAGTGGCGGCTGCTGCACGAACGGCCCGAACTGGTGGCCTCCGCCGCCGAGGAACTGCTGCGCGCCTGCGACGCCAGCAGCCTGCCCCGGTACGCGCGCAGCGCACTCGAGGTCGCCGATGTGGAGATCGCGGCCGGCGATCTGGTGCTGCTGGGCATCGCCTCCGCCAATCACGACCGGGCGCTGTTCACCGATCCCGAGCGCGTGGACATCACCCGGCAGGAGGCCGCGCACTTCCTGTTCGGCTACGGCCCCCGCTACTGCCTGGGCGCGCCGCTGGCCCGGCTCGAACTGCAGGTCGCCTTCGGGCAACTCGTGCGCCGATTCCCCACCCTGACCCTCGCCGTCGACCCGGCCACCCTCGCCGAGCGGGACGAGGTCTTCACCGGCGGACTGACCGCGCTGCCCGTGCGCTGGTGACCACCCTTCAGCACCGAGGACTCACGATATGGCTCTCGCCACCACCGATTCCGCGCCCCTCGTCATGACGCAGCGGCGCATCTGGCTCATCTTCGCAGCCCTGTCCGCGGGACTGCTGCTCGCCAGCCTCGATCAGATGATCACCGGCGCGGCCATGCCCACCATCGTCGGTCAGCTCGGCGGCGTCCCGCACATGGCCTGGACCACGACCGCCTACCTGCTGGCCACCACCCTCGTCATGCCGTTGTACGGCAAGTTCGGCGATTTGTTCGGGCGGCGTTGGCTTTTCCTGTTCGCCATCACCGTGTTCACGGCGGCCTCGTTCGGGGCGGCGATGTCGACCGGGTTCTGGGAGTTCATCGCCTTCCGCGCGCTGCAGGGCGTGGGAGGCGGCGGGCTGATGATTCTCGCCCAGGCCACCATGGCCGATGTGGTGCCCGCCCGGGAACTCGGCAAGTTCGGTGCGCCGATGGGCGCGATCTTCGGGCTCACCGCGGTCGGCGGGCCCATCCTCGGGGGCGAGTTCGCCGATCATCTGGGCTGGCGGTGGTGTTTCTGGATCAATGTGCCGATCGGGTTGGCGGCCTTGATCATTGCCGCGCGATATCTGACCCTGCCCAGCAAGCGGCCGACCGTGCGGCCGGACTATCTCGGGGCGGCGCTGATGAGCGCGGGCACCACCCTGCTCATCCTGATCAGCGACTGGGGCGGCAAACGCTACGGGTGGGGCTCACCCACCATGCTCGCCATGATGTTGACCGTGGCGGTGGTGATCTCGGTATTCATCGGCGTGGAATCGCGGGCCGCCGAACCGATGCTCCCGCTGGGACTGTTCCGCAACCGCACCTTCGCGACCACCTCGCTGCTCGGATTCACCATGGGGCTGATCATGTTCGCGTCGGTGGCGTTCGTGCCGACGTTTCTCCAAATGGCTACGGGCGTCTCGGCGTCGGCGTCCGGGCTGCTGTCGATTCCCATGACCATCGGCATGTTCCTGACCGTGTCCGTCACCCTGGGCGCGGTGACCCGCACCGGCCGCTACCGGGTGTATCCGCCACTGGGCGTGATCATCATCGCCGCGGGCATGATCTGGATGACGCGCCTGGACGCACACACCCCGGCGTGGGTGGTATCGGCGATGCTGTTCGTCATCGGGCTGGGGATCGGCATGGTCATGCAGCTGCTGGTGCTGCTGGTCCAGAACGCCGTTCCCGCAACGGATGTCGGGACGGCGACGAGTGCGAACAACTACTTCCGTGAGATGGGCGGTGCGCTGGGCGTCGCCATCTTCGGCTCCATCTTCACCCACCGGCTCACCGGCAATCTGGATGCCGCCTTCCGGGCGCACCCCGGCGACGTGCTGTCCGCCGGGGTCGACCCGGCGGCCCTGCCGCCGGCGGTCGTCAACCAGCTTCCGGCGGCGCTGCGCGATGCCATCGTCGGGTCCTACGCCCATGCGCTGGTTCCCGTGTTCGCGTACCTGCTCCCCGGCCTGGCGATCGCTTTCGTTGTGGCCCTGCTGATTCCACATATTCCTCTGGCGGACGTATCCGGTCTGGTGGCCCGCGAGGAGGCGGTCCACGACGCCGACCGCGAGGGGCACGACGAGAAGGAACCCACGACGATCCTGGGCACGCCGCCCGCCTGACCCGATCCCGCCGCTCCGGACCGGGCTGTGCACATGGCGAAGGGGGCCGCTGGAGAGCTACGGATCCGGGGTCGTAGGGTTGGGGCGAGCGGCGAAAAGTCGTGTGGGGCAATCGTGCAGGGGTGGGCATGGTGTTGATGCTGTCGGGGACGATCGTCGAACTGACCGAGCTGACGGTGGACGATGTCGCGCCGCTGACAGCGGCGGCCGGCGAATCGCGCACCTCCTACACCCACGCCCATGTCCCCGCCGACAGGGCGGGCATGCGGCGCTGGGTGGACCAGGCGCTGGCCGCCCGCGCGGCCGATCGGCAAGTGCCGCTGGTGATCCGCCGGGCGGGCTCCGGTGACGTCCTCGGCACCAGCAGCTTCCACCTCGAACAGTGGCCCTGGCCCGCCCACGTCACCGCGCGGCCCGACACCCCAGACGCCGTCGAGATCGGCTCCACCTGGCTGGCGCAGTCTGCCCAGCGCACCGGCGCCAACCGCGAAGCCAAACTCCTGATGCTCGACCACGCCTTCACCGACTGGCAGGTCCACCGGGTCCGCTTCCGCACCGACGTCCGAAACGCCCGTTCCCGCCGGGCCATCGAACGCCTCGGCGCCACCCTCGACGGCATCCTCCGCGCCGACTTCGCCGGCGCCGACGCCACCATCCGGGACTCCGCGTACTACTCCATCCTCGCCGCCGAATGGCCCGCCATCCGCCCGCATCTGCTGGCCGCGACCCAGACTCGAGAATTCGCCGATCCGGCGCTCGGCCTCCACCCCCGCGGCGGCAGTGCGTAGTACAACTACAGCATGGGAAGAGCGCCAACGGTCGGTCTCTACGTCCTCGCACTGATAGTCGTAGTCGTCGGCGTGGACATCCTCTTCTTCCGAAACCACTTCTGGGAACGCCTGATGGTGAACATCGGCGTCGTCCTGATCTTCGCAGCCTTCTACCTGAGGTTCCTGAAGAGCTAGCGCCGTGCGAGGCCGCTACGAGATCGATGCGATGACGAGCTCCGGCAGCCACTGGCTCCCGACGCACCAGGCCGGACACCCGGCCTTCCGAGCCCGCCTCGGCGGACTGCGCGCCGCGGGTCAGACGAGTTCGACCTCGTCGAACCGGACGGTGAAGCTGTGGCGGCGTTCGCGCAGGACGCCGCCCTCCCGATGGACGAGGCCCTCACTGAAATCGATGCGTAGTTCTTCCCGGCGCTTGTCGACGGTACGCACGACGCCGCAGATTCCAATGAACGGCCCCTCCGGGAAGTACACGACATCGCCTGGACCATATTCGGTAAAGCCCACGCCGCCACAGTAATCCACGCCGCTGTTCTTCGCCTTTGGGCGCGCTGGCGTGATCGCCTCCGTCCCAGCCGATCGATGTGACATGGTGGACCGATGGCCACCTGGAGAGAGTTCGAGCATGCCGCGCCCGAACTGGCCGCCGCCGTGCGGGCCAGGTTCGAGGCGACCAAACACCACGTGCTGGCGACCATCCGCCGCGACGGCGCACCCAGGGTCAGCGGCACCGAGGTCGAGTTCACCGACACGGACCTGAAATTCGGATCGATGGCCGACGCCGTGAAGGTCCGCGACCTGCAACGCGACGGCCGCTGCGCCCTGCACGCCAACCCCGGCGACGGTTCCATGGACGGCGGCGACGGCAAAGTTTCGGGCGTCGCGGTCGAAATCCCGGTGAGGGAAGGCAACTCGTTCCGGCTCGATATCCGAGAAGCCGTGCACACGACGGTCGACGGCGACGAACTGGTCATTCGGTGGTGGACACCGAACAACGGATTGCGCGAGATCCGCCGGAAATAGCCGACCGGGCCCGCGCCGAATCACCCTCGGTGCGGGCCCGACGCCCGGTCAGGCCAGGTGGGAACGGTCTTCGTGCCACTGCTCGACAGCAGTTCGCACAGCCAAATCATCTTCTTTGGCGTGCGCACCCGAGGCCCCCGCCGCGCCCAGAATCACCCCGTTCTCGGTCACGAGAACACCGCCTGCGTACGGCACGAAATCACCGCCGTAAAGATGCTGGATACTGCCGGTGATCGCCCCCGGCAATTCGACAACCCCCGACGCCCGCAGTGTCAGCAACGCCGTGCGAGCCTTCGCCACCGCAATCCGGCTCGTCATCGGCATCCCGCCGTCCGCGCGGCGCAACACGATCACCGACCCGGTGACGTCGACAACCGCCACTGCAAGTGGCGGAAACTCACTCTCGGCCCCAACTCGCAGCGCAGCCGCCACCAACCAATCAGCCTCGGCCAAAGCCAAACCCGGCAACCGGGGAGTCTCACCCATCCACACACCCTATCCCCGCCCCATCGGGCAGCCGTCCGCCCGGTGGGGCGAATTCGCCTCGTAGTCAGCATCTTCGGCGAACTTCGACGCCACGTCCGAGCGACGGCCGACCGGTGAGTCCTCCGGGGAACTGCCCGATCCGGGCCGGATGCCTCAACGGACGACGTCGAAGATGTTCTTCTGGATTCCGTTGGCGTAGGTGGCGGATTCGACCAGCTTCAGCTTCTGGGCGTCCTTGTCGGACTCGGAGAACAGGCGCTTGCCCGCGCCGAGCAGGAGCGGGTAGACCAGCAGGTGGTAGCGGTCGATCAGGCCCGCGTCGGAGAGGCTGCGGTTGAGGGAGGCGCTGCCGTGGATGATGATCGGGCCGCCGTCGGTGTCCTTCAGCGCGGCCACCTCGTCGATGGAGCGCAGGATGGTGGTCTCGCCCCAGTTCGTCACCAGGTCGGCATCGGTGAGGGTGGTGGAGACGACGTATTTCGGTATGCCCTTGTACCCGGCGAAATCCGCCATGTCCGGCCACACCGGGCTGAACGCCTCATAGCTGACGCGGCCCATCAACATCGCGGTGGCTTCCTCCTGCTCCCGTCCCTTGATCTCGTAGGCCTCGGGAACGAATTCGACGTCCTTGAAGGTCCAGCCGGAGTTCCGGTAGCCGGGTTCGCCACCCGGGCCCTCTACGACGCCGTCGAGGGAAATGAAGGCGGTGCTGATGAGAGTGCGCATGTTCTGCTCCTCGATATGTGGTGTGTCGGTTGGTGATTCGAATGGTTCGCCCGGGGCTGGTTCAGCCCAGCAGGTCGGTGAGCCACTGTTGCCAGGCGGCCTCGGCCCCGGCGGTGTCGGGACCGAAGAGGTGATGGAACATCAGCGCGAGTCCGGTGGGGGCGTGGTGGAAGGTGTAGAGCCCGTCGGCGGTGCGGATCTCGAAACGCTCGTCGTCGGCCCACACCACCTCACCGTCGAGCGGCGGCAGGCCCGCCGGTTCGGCCCGCACCCGCGCGCCGACCGCCACGGGATCCGGTAGCGCCAGCGCCCGGATGAGCGCGGACCGCACCGCCTGCCCGGAAGAGCCCGTGGCGACGGCGAATACGGGAACCGCGATCCGGCCCGGGAAGTAGGTCAGGTATTCGCGCAGCGTGTTCAGGTGGAACGGCCAGCCGCGGCGCAGGGCGTCGTATTCGTCCTGCCAGTCGTCGCCCAGCATGCCGCTGTGAACCACCCGCAGGACGGTGCTGCCGCCCTCGCGCCCCTCGAGCAGATACTCGAAAGCCATGAACCGGCCGTCCTCGTCGGTCCCGGTGCGGGTGGCGAAGTGCTTGCCCGGCTCGTACGCGGTGATCACCGACTCTTCCCGCCGGCCACCGGTATCCATAGCGGCGATCCCGCTCGTCCGCCCCTCGACCTCATTGCGCCCCATGAACCACGAGTCGATCCCCGGCCCGGTCGCGATCGCCTCCCAGACCTGGTCCGGGCTGGCGGGCAGGGTCGCCTCCAGCTCGATCTCGAACGGATGCCCCATGGTCAGTTCTCCTGTCCCGCTTCGGATTCGGTGTCTTTCCGCTTCGCGGGTATCTGGTGCATGCCGACGACCACCCGGTGGTCGCGCCCGCCCGGTGCGGATTCGTCGTGGTAGCGGCTGACCAGTGTCGTCACCGCCTGCGCCAGCTCCTCGGCGAACGCCGCCCGGTCGGCCGCGGAGGCGAACCGCACCTGCGCGTCGATCCCGAAGGTCGCGACCCGCCGCTGCGCCCGGGCCGCGCCGGTCAGCAGCGCTCCGACCTCCTGCACCAGCCGCGAGCCCAGCGCCAGCAGCCACCGCGCCGACAACTGGTCGGGCGAGCGCGCCGGATCCGGACTGACCGCACCCAGCGCGCTGGGGGAGATCACGTAAGAGGCTGCCGCGGCCTGGAATACACGCTCGGTGACATTGCCCTTGCGCCGTTCCTCGACCAGCTCGACCAGCCCGTGCCGTTCCAGCTCCTTGAGGTGGTAGTTCACCTTCTGCCGGGGCAGCCCGAGCCGAACGGCGAGCATGGCGGCCGAGCCCGGCTCGGCGAGAGCGGCGAGGATCCGGGACCGGATCGGGTCCAGGGAAGCCTCGGCCGCAGCGGCTTCTTCGATCACAGCGACGTCCAGCACCAACCCAGGGTCTCACCGACAAAAATATTTGTCAAGGAAGTCTAAGTTGTCGGTTGTGGTGTGTCGCGGGTGCCGTCCGCGGTCGACCGAATCTTCGGCATTGACACCGGCCGGGTCGCGACGCACGCTGCGCCGGTGACGATTTTCTTGGTGATCGTGGTCGGGTTCTTCGCAGTGCTGTTCGGCTACGCCATGGTCACCGCGGTGGTGCATCGTGACCGCCGGCCGCGCAGCCGGCGCCGCGGCTCATTCGACGACTTCGGAATCTCCTCCGGCACTTCCCATTCCAGCATCCCACCAGAGCACGGTGGCCATCCCGACAGCGGCGGCTCGATCGACTGACGCGCCATGACCGTTCCTGCTGACTTCGGTCCGGACGCCTACGTCGTACGCACGAGACTGTGGCGGTGGCGCCGCGCGTCGCACGGCCGAGTGGTCTTCGCCGTCCACGGTGCGGGTGTCTACTTCGCTGCCGACGCGTTCAGCCCCGCCCAGACCGTGCCCTGGTCGCGAATCTGTGCGATCGAACTGTTCACCGAAACCACCTCGACACCGCGAAATCAGTTCAGTCACCGCTGCATCGGCGTGCGAGCTCGTGGCACCACCCAACCCCTCCGAGGCGGTCAGGCCGCCCGTCCGATACCCGAGTCGGCGGCCCGGCTCCTGCGCGACGCCGGTCGCGCCGACCTGATCCCCGGCGCCGACGGCACCACCCGCTGGGCGTACCGGCGCATGACAGGCTGGCGCGTCTCGCGTCCGAGCCTGACCGCGGCCCTCACCCGCCACGCGCCGCACATTCCGGTCATCGACGGTCCCTCCTGGCCGCCTGCCCTGACCTGGTCCGAGGCGCTCACGGCCCGTGAGCGACGGCCTCGGTGACGTCGGCGTCGCGGTGATCCGCGTCACCCGACACGCGCCGCGATGTCACACATCGGGCTCGAACGGTGTCTTCATGTCCGACACCACCAACGGTGAAGGAGGGCGGACATGGAACGGGTCGTCAAGGTCGTCGTGGTCGGCGGCGGATATGCGGGGATCATCGCGGCCAACCGGTTGCGGACTCGGGAGGACGTGGAGATCACGGTGATCAACCCGCGGCCACAGTTCGTGGAGCGAATTCGATTGCACCAGTTGGCCGCCGGCTCCGGTTCCGCCGCGGTCGAGTACGACGCCCTGCTCGGCGCGGGGATCCGGCTGATCGTCGATGAGGCGACGGTGATCGATGGGGTGCGGCGCAGCGTGGCGCTGAAGAGCGGAGGCAACGTGGCCTACGACTACCTCGTCTACGCCGTCGGCAGCCGCGGGGCGGCCCCGGCCGTCCCGGGCGCAGCCGAATACGCCTACGACATCGCGGAATTCGAGCAGGCCGAGCGACTGCGCGATGCCCTGGCCGGTGCGGACGCGGCCGCGCCGGTGACCGTGGTCGGCGGCGGGCCCACCGGCATCGAAACCGCCGCCGAGGTCGCCGAGCAGGGCCGCCGGGTCACCCTGGTGTGTGGGGGCCTGCTCGGCCCGTACCTGACAACGGCCGCCCGCCGCTCGGTCGCCAGACAACTGACCGCACTCGGCGTGACCATCGTCGACGGTCCGGATGCCAAGGTCACCACCGTTCACCCCCACAGTGTCGTGCTGGCCGACGGTCGTGAACTGCTCAGCCGGATCACGGTGTGGACGGCCGGTTTCGGTGTTCCGGACCTGGCCGCCCGCAGCGGCCTGAGCACCGACGCCGTCGGCCGCCTGCTCACCGACGAAACCCTCACCAGCATCGACGATCCCCGCATCCTGGCCGCCGGTGACGCCGCCGCCCCCTCCGGCCAACCCCTGCGCATGAGCTGCCAGGCCGCCATCCCACTCGGCGCCCATGCCGCCGGAACCGTCCTGAGCCGCCTCTCCGAAACCAACCCTGCCACAATCGATTTCGCGTTCGTCGGCCAGTGCATCAGCCTGGGCCGCAAACGTGCGACCATGCAGCTGGCCCACTTCGACGACACCGCCCGCCGGGCTTACCTCGCCGGCCGCGTTGCCGCCACCGTCAAGGAGGCGATCTGCAAATCCACCGTGTGGGGCCTCGCCCGCGAAGCCCGCAAACCCGGCTCCTACGCCGCCATCAAGGGTGGCAAGCGTCAGCAACGCATCACGGCCACCACGGCGATGGCCGATCAGTAGCGGTAGACCACCGGTCGAAATCGCCGCTACAGGCCCAGTTTCGTGACGGCGTTGTCCTCCAGTGGGTTGGCGGTGCGGATGTAGCCGTGGACGGTGCGGGGGTTGGACCAGCGGCCCTGGCGCATGATCTCGCGGTCGCTGGCGCCGCCGAGGGCGGCCTGGGTGGCGAAGCCGGCGCGCAGGGAGTGACCGGAGAACAGGGTGGGGTCGAGGCCGGCGCGGGCGGCATAACGCTTGACGAGTTCGGCGACCGCGCGGCCGGACATGGCGGTGGCGGCGATGCCACCGTGGCGTGAAATGGTCGGGAACAGCGGCAGATTCGGATCGGTGAGGGTGGTGCCGGTGAAGCCGTGGCAGCGGTGGATGCGGGGGTCGGGCGGCGGGGTGGCGTCGAGCCAGGCGCGCACGCCGGTGGCGGCGTGCGCCTCGCGCAGGCGGGTCCAATCGGCGAAGGCACAGACGGGGCAGGTATGCGGGCGCTGACCGCGGGGCAGAGCGACGCGTTGCTCGTTGACGCCGGTGGCATCGGTCTTGGTGGTGGGCAACTGGATCAGCAGCAGCGGCTCGCCGGTGGTGTGGTCGGTCGTGACAGCGACATCGGTGACCCGCAACGCGGCGATCTCACTGCGGCGCAGCGCCCCCGCGAATCCGACCAGCAACAGCAGCGTATCGCGGCGGCGGGCCGGTTCGGTGGGCCACTGCGCGGCCGGCAACTCGTTCAGCAGCTGATCGAGGGTGTGCAGCAGCACCGGCCGCTTCCGCTTGGGCCGGCTGCGCCGGGTGCGGCGGATACCGCGCAGGGTCAGCCGCACCACGTCGGCGCGGGTGGGGGATGGCAAACCGTTGGCGGCGTGCACGGCGGCCAGCGCCGCGGCCTTGCGCTCCAAAGTGGCGGCGCCGAAGGCCCATTCGCCGTTCTCCCGTCGCGCGTCCGCCGCTGCGGCCAGATACACCGCCACATCCAGGGCGTCCGCCGGCAGTGCCTGCCGCGCTTCCGCCGCGCACCAGGCCGCCCACGCGATCCAGTCGGTCCGGTACGCGCGCAAGGTATTCGCCGACTGCGACGCCTCGAGATACCGCCGCAGCGATCCGGCCTGCACCTCGTCGAAGCGATCGCGCACCAGCCGCAGCGCCGCCGCGTCGACCAGCACACTGCGCACCCCGCGCCGCAATTCACCGCGTACCTCGTCGGGCACCGCGATCACCGCGGTTTGTCCCACCGGCTCGGTGACCTCAGTCGGATCTGGCATGTCACCGACCCTAGATTGAATACGTGCTCCCGTTGCAGCAGACCCCGATTCACGTGTCCGACGACATCCTCGACGACCTCCGGCAGCGCCTGGCCTGGACCCGCTGGTTCGACGACGACGGCAATGCCGACGGCCACTATGGCGTACCCGCCGCCTATCTGCGTGAGTTGGTCGATCACTGGCGTACCGACTTCGATTGGCGCGCACAGGAAAAGGCGATGAACGCCTACGAGCAGTACCGCGTCGAGGTGGACGGCGTCCCCATCCACTTCCTGCGCAAACCCGGCGTCGGCGACAACCCGATCCCGCTGATTCTCACCCACGGCTGGCCCTGGACATTCTGGCACTGGTCCAAGGTGATCGACGCGCTGGCCGATCCGGCGGCGCACGGCGGTGATCCCGCCGACGCGTTCGAGGTCATCGTCCCCTCGCTGCCCGGCTTCGGTTTCTCCACCCCGATCCCGTCGCGCCCGGATCTGAACTTCTGGAAGATCGCCGACCTCTGGCACACCCTCATGACCGACGTGCTGGGCCATCGCACCTACGCCGCCGCCGGATGCGACGTCGGTGCCCTGGTGACCGGCCAGATCGGCCACAAATATGCCGACGCCCTCTACGGCATCCATATCGGCTCCGGTCAGCGCCTGGACATGTTCAACGGCGAACGCGCCTGGGACATCACCGGCGGCCGCCCGATTCCCGAGGGCCTGCCCGGCGAGGTGCACGCACGAATCATCGAGCTGGAGAAGCGATTCGCGGTCCACCTGACCGCGCAGATGCTCGCCCCCGCCACCCTGGCGCACGGCCTGTCGGATTCACCCGCGGGCATGCTGGCCTGGATCCTGGAGCGCTGGATGCACTGGAGCGACCACCGCGGCGGCGACTTCGAATCCGTGTTCAGCAAGGACGAGGTGCTGACCCACGCGACCATCTACTGGGCCACCAACTGCATCGGCAGCTCGATGCGCCTCTACGCCAACCACAATCGCTACCCCTGGACCCCGTCCCACGACCGCTGGCCGGTGATCGAGGCCCCCACCGGCCTCACCTTCGTCGCCCACGAGAACCCGCCCGGCGTCACCACCGCCCAACGCGCCCAGCAGTTCCGCGACAGCGAGCGCGGCGAGTGGTACCACCACGTGAATGTGACCGCCCACGATCACGGCGGCCACTTCATCCCCTGGGAGGTCCCGGCCGAATGGACCGACGACCTCCGCCGCACCTTCCGCGGCCGCCGCTAGCCTGCCGCCACCGCTGCGATGGGGCTTGCGGGGAGGCCGCTCGCAAGCCCCGCCGAACGCCGGGGGAAACCGTGTCAGGGGTCTTGCCGCGACCGAACGGCTGGTGGGATTTCCCGTGAGACCCGAGCTGAAGCTGCTCTCGACCTCAGGCGCCGTATCTGCGGTGGCGGTCGGCGTAGTTGCGTAGCGCGCGCAGGAAATCGATCTCGCGGAAGGCGGGCCAATATGCTTCGCAGAAGTACAGTTCCGCGTAAGCGGTTTGCCACAGCAGGAAGTTGGATAGGCGTTGTTCGCCGCTGGTGCGGATGACCAGGTCCGGATCGGGTTGATCAGCGGTGTAGAGGTGTGCGGCGAGGTCGTCGACGGTCAGGTTGTCGGCAATCTCGCCGGTCGTCTTGCCGTGGTTGACACCTTCGTAGAGCAGATCGCGGAACGCGTCGATGATTTCCTGACGGCCGCCGTAACCGATCGCGAGTGTGACGTGCGCGCCGGTGTCGCAGGCGCGGGTGATCTCGACCGCCTGTTTCAGCGCTGCGGCGGTGGTATCGGGCAGCAGGTCGAGCGATCCGGCAATGTGCAGTCGCCACTGGGAATCCGGACGTCCGAGCCGGTCGGTGACCAGGTCCTCGACCACACGCATGAGGAATTCGATCTCATCGTTGCGTCGGTTCTGCAGATTCTCGGTGGAGCACAGGAAGACGGTGACGTGGCGGATGTCGAGGCTTTCGCACCAGCGCAGCACGTTTTCGGCGTGCTCGGCGCCATAGCGGTGCCCCAGCCGGGTATCGGGCAGCCCTTGTTTGCGGGCCCAGCGGCGGTTGCCGTCCATGATCAGCCCGATGTGGCGCGGCAACGATGCGCCATCGAGTCGGCGGCGCAGCCGGCGGGTGTAGAGCGCATAGACGGGATCGGCGAGTCGCATCCTGAGCTTTCTGTTCGGTTGCGGGAAGCGGGATTTCGTGTGCGTCAGGGCTCTGGGTTAGTCGTCTGCGAGAGATGGGAGCTCGCAGAGCGCTGCGGTTCCCGCGCCCCCGAACACCAGCGTGAGTGCGCCGCAGATGGCTGCGAACGGATCGAATCGGGCACCGGAGAAAGAGAAGATCAGCAAGACCGCGCCGGTGATCACGGCGACCGCGGCCAGGACCACGCCGCCGGCACCGGCTCGCCGACGACTCGGCGCGATGACGGTGTCCGGGCCGAGGTTGGCCAGGACTCGCGAACCGGCGCCGACGGCCAGCAGCCAACCGATCCACCACAACGACACAACAGCCAGCCGGATCGGCACCGGCGGAATCCGGGGCAGCACACTGCCATGCACGGTGACCACCACGGTCGCGACCAGGACCACCGGAACAGCGAAATATCGCGTGGACCGCCGTACCACCGCAACCAGCGCGGTCCGGTTCGGGTGTGGCAACGGTGTCACCAGCCCGCACCCCACCAGCAGGGCCGCCGCGCAGCCCCGCAGCACCTGCCTGAGACCGGGGTCGGCATCCGCGTCCTCGGTAAGGAGATTCGCGATGAACCATCCGCAGCCCGCGACCGCGAGGACCATCGCGGACGCGCGGGCGGTGCGCTGCCCGCGGTGACGAGGCGGCCAGATCGCCGGTTGCAGCCAGATTGCGACCGCGCTCGCCACCAGATTCGGCCAGGATCGCCACCCTTCGGAACGCGCGGCGTCGTACAGGTCCTCACCCCACCGGTCGAGGTAGGGCCGCGGATACAGCAACCGCACAAGGATTTGCGTACAGCTGGTCACGCCGGGCTCACCCCCAGACGCCGCAATCCGGTCCTCGACACCTCGGCCATGGCACGCAGTTCCCGTTCCAGCAACGCGGCGCCCTGCGGGGTCAGGCGAACCGGGCGCTGCCGCCCGACACCATCCACCGCTTCGATCAACCCCTTGGCTTCGAGCCGTGCCAGCGCCCCGTACAGGCTGCCGGCCGCCAGCCGCTCACCGACCAACTGCTCGATCGCGGCATTGATCGCGTAGCCGTGCAACGGCCCCTCGGCAAGCGCGCACAACACCAGTACCTGTGCGTCGTTGGCGAGCATCAGGACCTCCTCGTTCGACTTCTTCCCGGCAGACTAGTACACATTACGTAGCTCGCGCCACGTAGTACGCAGTGCGTACTATGCACGGGGTTGATCAGCTTGGCCTGCAGGAAGGAGCGGTAGCGGTGGCGGATGAACAGGTGGTATCGGTCGGCAGACAGGTCCGGGGTGTCACGGGTGCGGCGCTGACAGCCTCGTTCGTGACGGGGGCCGGGTTCGTCGCCTTCGCATGGACCACGACGCAGGCCAAGACCGTGCGGGCGGCGAGCCCGTGGCAAGACGACCCGTACGACGTGGTGGTGTCGTTCACCGAATTCGTGGTACCAGCAGTGCTGTTGCTGATGGCACTGCGAATGCTGTTGTGGCGCAACGATCAACCACAACCAGCCTTCCGTGTCGCACAGCTTGTACGGACCGCCGCCGCGAGTACGGGGCTCGTGGCGGTGACTGCGGCGACGGACTGGGTCGCGGTCGCGGTCGAGGCCGATCGCACCGAGTGGATCGCGCCGACCACGCCGGTGCTGATCACCGCACTCACAGTCCTCACGGCCGTCACCGCTGCCGGGCTGATGCTGCAGCGAAAAGCGTTGCGGCTGTTAGCATCCGAGCGAGTGCATGATGGTGATTGGGTCGACGACATCGAACCTCTGGCCGCATTGCTCACCGGTGGCCGGGCCATTGTCCGTCCTTCCCACCACAGGTCGGTCACGGCGTTCACCCGCCGTCACGACATCGCCGTTCTAGCAGCGGCGGCCGTGTCCGCAGGGGCAGCGGTCACAGCCGCGCAAGCCATCGGCGAGAGGTGGACCGACCCGCTGCTGGTCGTCCTCGCAATGGTCATCGCCACCAGCGGATTCTTCGGGATGGCAATGCTCGGCAACCATGTCCTCGTTTTCATAGCCCCGGTCCCGCGGCCGAACCGGATACATCGCGCAGTCCGCGCCGCCGCCACGGCCGCCGCACTAGGAATACCGGCCACGGTGGCCCTGCGCGCCGCGATCTGGTCCCTGCTCGGCGCTGTCGCCGGACACTCGCCCCTGGGGCTGCTCCTCCTGGCGACCGGCGGCGCAATCATCGTCGGAAGCGTGACCTTCACCGTCGTCGTGACGCGCATCCACTCATATCTGCTTCTGCCCCGGCTACCAATGGCGTTACGGTCCAAGGACGTTCAGAGCAATGTGTCACGGACGCGCAGGGGCCGGTAGCCGGTCGGTCCGAGGTGGGCGAGTTCGGCGTCGATGTCGACTTCGATGGCGCCGAAGAAGTTGGTGTTCTCGCTGTGCGCCGGGCTGATGTGCGCCAGCACATCGTCGTCGATCCGGCGCCCGGCCCGGCGCAGCTGCTCGACGGTGTGCTGCCGCCCGGGACAGCTTGCCGACCGGACAGCACCGCCTCGAGCTCACCGACCGCCTCGTGCAGCTCGATTCTCGGCCAGTGCAACGGCGACCCCGCGAAGGGCCCCTGCTGTGATGCAGGGGCCCTTCGGGTTTCGGCAGAGCGGGCAATCAGGCCGGCCGGTCAGGGCAGCCGTACGAGCAGCCAGTCGCCCTCCTCCTCGTTGACCAGCGCGTTTTCCGAGGCCGGGCTGGATGCGTACAGGGCCTCGTCGAACTGGGAGCCGGCCTGATCGTCGCGGGGGCCGAGGCCTTCGACGTCGCGGGTCCCCGCGCTGGTGATCTTCTCCAGCCGCGGCATCTGGGGCATGGCTCCGACAGCGTTGAGCGCGTCCTGCTCAGCCGCGGTCGGTGTCGTGCTGTCGAGGCTGAAGAAGGCGGCCACCTGATGATTCATCCGCATGTTCTCGAGATGGGCCAGGGCGTAGCGGGTGAGCAGCGCGGCCCGTCCGGCACCGACGACGGCCATGGGCTTGCTGCCAGAGCGCACCGCCTGCGTGCGCAGCGCAGCCTCTTCGATCACCTGCTCGGCGGTGTCCCAGTCGCAATTATCGTTGTAGCCCACCAGGATCACGTCCTTGCCGTGTTGGCCCAGTTTCGTCCGCAGCGGGTAGTCAGGGCCGTCCACCCGGCTCGCGAACGCGTCGAGGTCGGTGGGTCCCTGACCGGGGTCGGCGACCACGATCACCGGATCGACGACCTGCGCCGCACCGTTGGCCGGGTATACCCAGGCGGTGCCTCCGCGGAGTTTCCACTGCTGTGACGGTTTGTTGTTGCCAGCCACGATCGAACTCCTCTCACGTCGGAAACGAAGAAGGAATCTGCATCACGCACCCCTGACGGTGTGCAACATCTACTGGTCACCGACCACTGAGCCGGCAGTCACCAGGTGATCTTGATTCTAGAAGGGGCCGCACCACCGCGAGACTCTTTGCCCGAGTCGACGGTGCGGCTACCGCTCCCGACGGCGGTCGGACCCGAGCTCAGGGCACTGAAGTCGGGGGCCACGATGTGGTCTGTGTCGCCGGGGCGACCGAGGCGCCAGCGGAGCCGAGGCGGCCATCCGCTGTAAGCGTTGGATGTATTCGCTGTCGGCTGGGCCGGGCCGTCCGCCGGGGATCTCGATCGGGCCGGGGTTGACGGCGTTGACGCGGATTCCGCGGGGTGCGAGTTCGGCAGCGACGCTGCGGGCCATAGCCGAAATTGGTTGCGCGGCTTGAACGATCGAACTTCATTGGATTTTCGGCGAGTCCTACCGGGACCCCTCGTCCCCGCTCGCGACCACGGCGGTGGCCGGCCAGGTCTCGGTGCCTACCTCGACCGTCCCGGCCGGGTTTGCCACTTCGTACAGTCCCTGACGCGCAACGTCGGTCATGGTCCGCATCAACTGCGTTGCCGCCGTGGGTATTCCGCTCCCGGCAGTGAATCCGCCTCAGTGCTGCAACCGCCATTCCGCATCCGGTTTCGGAAGCGGCCAGGTCCACCCGTTCTTCAAGCGCAGTTCCAATAGCTGCTGTCGGCGACCACACGACTGCTCGGTGTCACCGTCGCCCTCGACGCAGTTGCGGTGGATCCACATCATGGCTTCCACCGTGCCCGAGAGGCGCATGGCGTCATGCTCGGGCATACGATGATGCGTGAGCACCGACGGCGTGTCCGACATGGCCCAATCATCCCTCAGCCCGGCCGTGCTGTCGTGCAGTCCGCGCGTCTTCGCCTCTTATGGGAGGAGTTGGTCATGTGCCGCCTGTTCGGACTCTCGGCCGCGCCGCAGCGGGTGCGCGCCACCTTCTGGTTGCTGGAGGCGCCCGACAGCCTGTCCCGGCAAAGTCACCGCGAACCCGATGGCGTCGGCCTGGGCACCTTCACGGCCGCGGGCGCGCCGCTGGTGGAGAAGCAGCCGATCGCCGCCTACGAGGATCGGCTCTTCGCGCAGGAGGCCCGCGAATGCGAATCCGAAACCTTCGTCGCGCATGTCCGTTTCGCCTCCACGGGCGGGCTGAACATGCGCAATACCCATCCGTTCGAGCAGCACGGACGCCTGTTCGCGCACAACGGGGTGCTGGAGGGGCTCGACGAGCTGGAGCACGAACTCGGCGACTATCGCCGACTCGTGCACGGCGACACCGACTCCGAGCGCTTCTTCGCCCTGATCACGGCCCGGATCGACCATCATGCGGGCGATGTCACCGCGGGCATCACCGACGCGGTCGGCTGGATCGCCGACCGGCTGCCGCTCTACGCGCTCAACCTGATTCTCACCACCGCGACCGAACTGTGGGCCCTGCGCTATCCCGACACCCACGACCTGTATGTCCTCGAGCGTGCCGCCGGTGGCGCACAGGGCGATCAGCGGCTCGACCACGTGGGTCATAGGGGCATTCGCACCAGCAGTGGCGTGCTGACCGACTATCCCGCTGTCGTCATCGCCACCGAACGCATGGACAACGACCCCGGATGGCGGCTCCTCGCCTCCGGTGAACTGCTCCACGCCACCGGGGATCTGGACGTGCGGTCCAGCATTATTCGGGATTCCCCGCCCCGCCACCTGCTTTCGCTCGCCGACCTGAACGAGACCGCCGCCGCCTCCCAGACCGCACACTGACGATCACGCTGCGGCATGGTCCGGTCGGTCACTCCGGTCGCGAGGCCCGGGCCAGATCGACAGTGGCCGTACGCAAGTCGGCGATGCTGTCGATGGGCGTGAGATAGCCGATGCGGGTGACCGCGATGCCGCGCGGGGTGGTGACCCGCAGATCGAGGCCGAAGCGGTCGGCGCGTTCACAGACCGCGGCGGTCGCGTCCGGATAGCCGCCCCGGACGTGGGCCATGTCCAGCAACGCGTCCGCGTGATCGTCATTGAGGTGGGCGATGGCGCGGGCCGCGCCGGGGATGATCGGATCGGCCTGGGCGGCCGCGTATTCGTCGGCGGTCGCGGAATCCATGCGGCCGTACCCGCCGACCCAGCGGGCCCGCTGCACCCGCAGCACCCACACCGTGAAATCGCTGAAGTCGATGTAGGTCTTGGCGGCCGGGACCGCGGCCAGGTGGGCCGCGCGGGCCGCCACCGCCTCCTCGCCCTGTGGGCGTTCCGCGACACCGGCGAGCGTCAATCGGGTTCCCGCCAGCGGATCCTCCGGCAACTCCGGGGTCACGATGGACAGGCTGGCTCGCGGATCGGCGGCCAGATTGCGGCCGTGCTCAGCCATCCGGGACACGCACAGGACCGGTTGTCCCGCAAGCAATCCGTAAGTGACGAAACTGGCCCAGGGGCCGCCGTCGGCCGACAGGGTGGCCAGGGTGGCCGTATTCGTTGCCGCGGCAACGGTTCTGGCCTCATCCGCCGCGGACGGCCGGGTGGTGATCGCGATGGGGGTCAGCGGCGGGGGAGTCGAGGGCGCGTCGCCCGGGTCGCCGTGGTCGAGAGCCATGCGTCACAGGCTACCCGCGCGGCCGAACAGGACCGATCAGTCGGGAAGGATTGGCACCGAGAGCCCTTCGCCCTTCCGCAGCAGGGCCGCGCGCGTGACGGTGCCCGCGCCGAAGCGATCCCGCAGTGCGTCCAGGGTCGAATCGAGGGTGGATTCCGCTCGCGGCTCGAACGGCAGCGACAGCTGCATGGTGTCGGCGTCGTCCAGGTTGGTGAGGGACAGGC
Source organism: Nocardia sp. NPDC046763 (assembly GCF_040645495.1). NCBI lineage: Bacteria > Bacillati > Actinomycetota > Actinomycetes > Mycobacteriales > Nocardiaceae > Nocardia > Nocardia sp. NPDC046763. The sequence continues at coordinate 63,027 of NZ_JBEYYI010000030.1, forward strand.
CGATGAGAGTGAGGCCGCCGCGCTCCCGGATCAGCGGCATGGTCGCGGCGAGCAGGGTGCATGCGGCCCGCAGGACGGCCTCGCCGCTGTCGGTCGCCTCGGCCAGCGTGTGCGAGCGGGTGGCGCGGGTGAAATCGTCGAAACGCATGCGCAGCACCACCGTTCGGCACACTCGCCGGGCTTTGCGCAGCCGGTGCCCGAGCCGGTCGGCCAGGCCGTGCAGGTAGGCCTCGAGCTCCTCGTCGCTGCGATGGCGGCGGCTCAGCGCCCGCTGTGCGCCGATGGAGCGCCGGCGCCGCCCGGTGTCCACCCGGCGCGGGTCCCGCGCCCACGACAGGGCGTGCAGATGCCTGCCCGTGGCCGGGCCGAGCACCGCCGCGAGCGGCCCCTCACCCAGGTCCGCGAGCTGGCCGACCTTGGTGATGCCGCGTTCACGCAGCTCCCGCGCGGTCACCTCACCCACGCCCCACAGGCGTTCCACCGGCAGTGGATGCAGGAATTCCAGCTCCCTGTCGGGTGGAACCTCCAGCAGCCCATCGGGTTTGGAGACCGCGCTGGCCACCTTGGCCAGGAATTTCGTGCGCGCCACCCCGACCGAGATGGGCAGCCCGACCTCCGCGCGTACCCGCGCCCGCAGCCCGCGCGCGATATCGACGGGGGTGCCGGCGATCCGCCACAGTCCGGCCACATCGAGAAACGCCTCGTCGATGGAGATGCCCTCCACCTCGGGCGTGGTGTCGCGGAAGATCTCGAAGACCGCCTTGCTGGCCTCCGAATACGCCGACATCCGCGGCGGCACCACGATCGCATCGGGGCACAGGCTCAGTGCCCGACGCACATTCATGGGCGTCCGCACCCCGAACGCCTTCGCCTCGTAACTGGCGGCCAGCACGACCCCGCCGCCGACGAGCACCGGCCGCCCGCGCAGCCGCGGACTGTCGCGCTGCTCCACCGACGCATAGAAGGAGTCCAGGTCGGCATGCAGAATCGCCGCCCGCTCGGGGCGCTCGCTCATCCTCGTCGGCGAACCGGACACGAACATATGTTCGCATACCCGTCGGTCTGTTGTCCCGCAGTCCCGTCCACCCGACCGATTCGGACCACACGGGTGAGGCGTAGCTTCAAGGCGCGGCAACACTTCGGGCAATACGGATCGAAGAATGGAGTCGACTTGTGCAGCCAGCCAAAACCTGCGACCCCGGGCACCGCTCGCGTGAATCGTGAAGCGGCCGCACGCTACGACCTGGCGAACGTGCAGGACTTCTCGGATGTGCGACGCGGCCTGATCGCCGAACTGCCGGGCAATGTCATCGCCGGTGACGGTTCGGTCATCTTCGACCCGCACGCCCTGGACTGGATCGAAGAGGGTGCGCCCGCGCCCGACACGGTCGATCCGAGCCTGTGGCGGCAGAGCCAGCTCATCAAACTGGGCGGCCTGTATCAGGTGTCCGATCGGATCTACCAGGTCCGCAACAACGACATGGCCAACCTGACCGTCATCGAGGGCGACGACGGATTGATCGTGGTCGACTGCATGTTCGGGGTGGAGTCGGCGCAGCAGGGCATGGACCTGATCCGCACGCACGTCTCCGACAAACCGGTCGCGGCCGTCATCTACACCCACACGCACATCGACCACTACGGCGGCGTGAAAGGCGTGGTCGATCCCGCGGACGTGGCGTCGGGGAAGGTTCCGATCATCGCCCCGGGCACGATCAAGTCGTTCGACAAGTTCGCCATCGGTGAGAACGTCATCACCGGAAATGCCATGGCGCGCCGCAGTTTCTACGCCTTCGGTGGTCTGCTGGACTTGAACGCCACCGGGCACATCACCTGTGGCATCGGCATCGTCTCCACCAAAGGCGCGACCGTCTCCTACATTTCGCCCACCGACTCGATCACCGAGACCGGCACGCGGCGCGAGATCGCCGGACTGGAATTCGAATTCCTCTACGCCCCCGACACCGAGGCGCCCGAGGAATTGCACATCTGGATTCCGGAGCTGAAGGCGCTGACCTGCGCGGAGAACGCGAACCATGCACTGCACAACATTCAGACCCTGCGCGGCGCACGCACCCGCGACGCCCGCAATTTCGCCCGCTACCTCGACGAGACGCTGGAACGGTGGGGCGACGAGGCCGAGGTGCACTACGGCCCGCACACCTGGCCGGTGTGGGGCAACGACCAGGTGAGCACGCTGCTGGAATCACAGCGCGACACCTACAAGTACATCCACGACCAAGCGCTGCGGCTGGCCAACAAGGGATCCACTCCGTTGGAGGCGGCCGAGATCATCGAACTGCCCGACGAATTGGGCCGCAACTGGGCCAATCGCGGCTACCACGGCACCGTCCATCACAATGTGCGTGCGGTGTTCACCAAGGAACTCGGCATGTGGGACGGCGATCCGGTGTCGCTGCACCCGCACACGCCGGTCGACTCGGCCACCCGCTTCGTCGAATTCGCCGGAGCCGACGCGATTCTCGCCGAGGGCCGGCGCGCTTTCGAGGCCGGCGACTATCGGTGGGCGACCGAGATTCTGCACAAACTGGTCTTCGCCGATCCGGGCAATACCGCGGCGCGGGAATTGCAGGCCGACGCCTACGAGCAGATGGGGTATCAGGCCGAGGGGCCGCAGTGGCGAGGCGTCTTCCTCAGCGCCGCAAAGGAATTGCGTGAGGGTGTGCAACCACCGCCCTATGTGACGGCCAGCCCGGACTCGATTCTGGCCATGCCGATCGACATCCTCTTCGACTTCGTCGCGGTCCACGTCATCGGCGAGAAGGCCAGCGGCGTGAACATCAGCATCAATCTCGATTTCACCGATTCGGGACAGCAGTGGACGATGTGGGTGCGCCGCGGTGTTCTCAACGCCCGCCAGGGGCGCGCCGACGGTGCCCGGGTGACGGTGTCGGGTCCGAAGGCGGCACTCGTCAAGGTGCTGCTGACCCCGGGCTGTGCCGGGGAACTCGCGGGCTCGGGCGCCATCACCCTCGACGGTGAGGTGACCGCACTCGGCGAACTCGCCGCGCTGCTGGACGACTTCGAGCCCACATTCCCGATCGTCACCCCCTGATCGGGCGGTTCTCGGCTACCGGCGATCCGGGCGGACCGTCCCCGCGAGGATGGCGGTGAGGCCGTCGGTGAATCTGCGGTCGCGTTCGCCGGTCATGATGGAGATGGTGGTGTCGCCGGCCGGGTTCGGGTGGGGGGCGTCGGCGGTGAGGGCCGAGACCAGCGGCTGCCATTCGCCGGAGCGCTCGAGTTCCAGGTAGGCCTGCTCTTCGATGACGAAACCGGTTGTGTAGGAACGCAGGACGGATTGCAGGTCGCCCGGTTCGAAGGGCGGTACGACGATGCCGTGCAGCAGTGTCATGAGGGTGCCCGACAGTTTCACCGTGGCCGCGAAGGGGGAGTAGGAGCCCGCGACGATGCGGCCGCCGTCGCGGAATCGGAGCATCGCCGCGCGCATGCGCTCGCAGCAGGCGATGACCTGGGCGAGTGTCGGGGCGTCGAGGTCGATATCGGTGAGGTCGATGGTGGCGTAGACGGCATCGGACATGGCGCGCTGGAGATCTCGGCGATCCTTCAGATGCTTGTACAGCGCGCCGGGAGTCACCTCGGCGGCCGCCGCCAGTCGCCGCATGGTGAGCGCGTCCAATCCGTTCGCCGACACGTACTCGTGGGCGATTTCTACCAGCCGATCCCGGCTCAATCCACGTTTGACCATCGGTCCAGAGCCTAGCGCCGGCCTTGGTAGCCGGGTTCGCGTGGTTGACGACACGGATCAGCTCCTTTAGCCTTCGTCTGGTGAACAATGTTTACCAGAACGATGTGGTCATCGCCGGAGCCGGACCGACCGGGCTGATGCTCGCCTGCGAATTGCGGCTCGCGGGAATCGAAGTGGTCCTGCTCGACGCCCTCACCGCGCGCACCGGACAGTCGCGAGCGGGCGGTATCAATGCCCGGACGATGGAGATCCTCGATCAGCGCGGGCTGATGGAGCGAGTGCTGCCGCACGGGTATGTGTTCCGGGGCCGCGGTCCGGGGCATTTCGCCGGGCTGCCCATCGAGTTCAGAGATCTGGCCACCCGGTATCCGACCGGACTGGTCATCACCCAGGCCGACATCGAGACCCAACTCGATCGGTACGCAACCGAATTGGGTGCACCCGTGCAGTGGGACTCACCGGTTGCAGACCTCGAGCAGGACTCCGATGGTGTCGAGATCCGGGTCGGTGGTGCGCACGGCCGCCGCATCCGGGCCGCATACCTCGTCGGCTGCGACGGAGGCCGCAGTACGGTCCGCAAACTGGCTGGGATCGAGTTCGCCGGGACCGACGCGACCATGGTCGGCACGATCGCCGATGCCGAACTGGCGGACCCGCCGCCCGGCTGGATCCTGACCGAACGTCGCGGACCGGGTGATTTCTCGGTACTTCCGTTGCAGCCCGGCTGGTTCCGGCTCATGGTCAACCGGCACGACCGCGTCATCGACCACGCGGCCCAACCCTCCTTCGAGGACTTCCGGGCATCCTTCCGCGAGGTGGCCGGCACCGACTACGGGATGCACAGCCCCCGCTGGGTCTCACAGTTCGGCGACGCGGCCCGCCTCGCCGAACGCTACCGTTCCAATCGCGTACTGCTGGCGGGCGACGCCGCGCACATCCACTTCCCCGCCGGCGGCCAGGGATTGAACACCGGCGTGCAGGATGCCGCCAATCTGGGCTGGAAGCTCGCCGCCGTTCTGCACGGCGGCGCGCCCGAAGCCTTGCTCGACACCTACGAATCCGAACGCCGCCCGGTCGCCGCGCGCGTCCTGCAGAACACCCGCGCCCAGACCGCGCTCATGCGCCCCGGCCCCCATACCGAGGCCCTGCGCGACACGCTCGCCGGACTCTTCGACATAGACGAGGTCCGAAACCGCCTCGGCGGCATGCTCTTCGCCCTCGACGTCCGCTACGACGTCGGCGACGGCCACCCGCTGTCCGGCTATCGCGTCCCCGACGTCGACCTCACAGTCCCCGCCGGCGGCACGCGCGTCCACGAACTGCTCCGCGGCGGCCGCCCGGTCCTGCTGTCCCTGAACGGAACCCGCCCGCGGATCGGCGACTGGCAGGGCCGCATCGACGTCGTCGAGGCGCGGTGCGACGCGAGCCGATGGTCCGTACCCGGCCTCGGCGACATTCCCGCGCCGTCAGCAGTCCTGGTCCGGCCGGACGGCCATGTGGCATGGGCCGCGGACGGACCCTGCGACACAGGTCTTCTCGAAGCGCTCAGCGCCTGGGTCGGTCCGAGTACTGCTGCGCACCGGGCCCGACAGTAGCGGCGCGAGTTCACGGGATTCTCCATAGCCGGCCCGGAAAAGACCTCGGCGGCGTCCCCGGATCGACGGGACTCGGTGGGCCGAGCCGGAATCCGGGGACGCCGCCGCAAGGGTCAGTGCGGCTGCACCGTCAGGTCGTAGACCGCCATGTAACCGAAGTGCTGGGTGGCCGTGTAGTGGGCGGTTACCCAGTCGAGGATCTCCTTGTTGCCCGTCGGACGCCAGATGCCTTGCTTCGCACCCGATTGCGCGGGCGCGGCGGTGTCACCGGGCTTCGGATCCACCCGCCAGGAGTCGGGCAGTGGGACCTCGGGGGACAGGTAGTAGGTGATCTCGTGGTTACGGACCATGTCCTCGAACTGCGGCAGCGTCGGCACCGGGTCGGCGGAGGTGAAGCCGCCGATGGCGAGGACCGAGGTGCGGCTGGCCAATTCGAGCCCGGACGCGGGCGACGAACGGTCGATGGCGGCCGACCATTTGGTATTGGTCTGCTGCAGCAGCGCGACCAGTTGCGGATCGGCCTGACCGCCGAACAGCGTCTCGAGCTGCTTGCGGAACTGATCGGCCGGTCCGGTCTTCTTGGGCTGGGCCGGGCCCACGGTCGGGCCGCCGCCGGTGTGCGACTGCGGCAGGGTCGCGGCCGCATACGCCGTGGAGCCGGTCAGGCCCGCGATCACACCGGCCACGAGCAGCAGCGTGGTCACGCGGCCGCGCAGCCGGTCCCAGCGGGCCGCGGGCGGCAGCGCCAGCACGAGCAATCCCAGCGCCGTGATCACCGTGACCGCCAGCACCGCCCAGCGCAGCCACGGCTGCCAGTCGGAATTGCGTTGCAGCAGCACGAAACCCCAGATCCCCGCCGAGAGGATCAGCGCGGCGCCACCCACGCGGCCGAACGCCTCGGCCCGTCGCCGCCACACCTCGTACGCGCCGATGGCGAAGCAGCCCGCGATCGCCGGGGCGACGGCGAGGGTGTAATAGGCGTGCATGCCCGATTTCATCGCCGAGAACAGCACCCCGTCGATGATCAGCCACAGACCGAACACCAGCGCCGCGCCGCGGATCAGATCGGTGCGCGGCCGGCGTCCCCGGGACACCAGCACCAGCACGAAGGCGAGCAGCGCCGCCGGCAGCAGCCACGAGATCTCGAAACCGATCTCGCCGGTGAACATCCGGTCGGGACCGTTGCCGAACCCGCCGCCGAATCCGCCGCCCTCGAGCGCCTTCGGAATCTGGTAGCCCTCGGGCAGTTCGAAGGGGTTCTTGGCGTTGCCGCCCATGTGGTTCTTGCCCAGGTAGCGTGCGAAACCGTTGTAGCCCAGCACCAGATCCATGAACGTGTTGTCCTTGGATCCCGCCAGGTACGGGCGCGAATCGGCGGGCCAGAGGATGGTGAGCAGCACGTACCAGCCGGAGGAGACGATCAGCGCGCCCAGCGCGGCCAGCGAGTGCAGCAGCCGGTTGCGCAGCGTGGTCGGGGCGACGATCGCATAGGCCAGCCCGAGCGCGGGCAGCACCATGAGACCCTCGAGCATCTTGGCCAGGAACGCGAATCCCAGTGCGACACCGGCCAGCACGATCCACTTCAGGCTCGCCCGCGGCAGTGCGCGCACAGTGCAGTAGGCCGCGGCGGTCATGAGCAGCACCATGGCGGCGTCCGGATTGTTGAACCGGAACATCAACGCCACCACGGGCGTCACCGCGAGCACCAGACCCGCCAGCAGCCCTGCGCCGCGACTGAGGGTGACCCGGGTGACCGCGCCATACATGAGCGCGACCGCGCCCACCGCCATGATCGCCTGCGGCGCCAGCATGCTCGCGCTGCTGAACCCGAACAGCTGCCCGGACAGGCCCATGACCCACTGCGAGACCGGCGGCTTGTCGACGGTGATGAAGTTGCCCGGATCCAGCGACCCGAACAGCAGCGCCTTCCAGTTCTGCGATCCGGACCAGGCGGCCGCCGCATAGAAGCCGTTGCCCATCTGGTTGACCGTGATGTTCCACAGGTATGCGACGGCGGTGCCGATGAGTAGCAGCGCCAGCGCCGGCCGCTCCCAGCGGCGGGCGGGGGAGAGGCCTTCCGATGACGTCTCGGTTGGCGGGGCGGTCGGTTCGGACGGGGCCAGCTCGGCAGTGGTCACGCTCACCGCGGGAGTGTGTCGCGCCAGCCGGTGAAGACCCTGACTCCTTGCTGGGAGCTTCCTGTGAACCGGCATCTCCCTATGCTGGTCGGATGAGCCCAGGTATAACAGCGCTGGTGCGGATCGACCCGGACCTCGACGCGGTGACCACCCTCGGACCCGAAGCCGACCCCGCCGACGCTGGACTCGCGCCCCGCGACATCGAGGCGATCTGGCGGTCCGTGCAGGACTGGTATCGCATGGGGACCACACCAGCTATCCAGGTGTGCCTGCGCCGCCACGGCCACATCGTGCTGAACCGGGCAATCGGCCACGGCTGGGGCAATGCGCCCAAGGATTCCCCCGACGCCGACAAGCGCCCGGTGACCCCCCACTCACCGTTCTGCGGATTCTCCACGGCCAAGGGCGTATCCGCCGCCCTGATGTTCATGCTCATCGAACAGGGCGCCTTCGCGCTGACCGACCCTGTGTGCGACTACATCCCCGAATTCGCCGGCCACGGCAAGGACCGCATCACCATCGGCGACGTCCTCTCGCATTCCGCGGGCGTCCCGTTCATCACCCCGCCCCACCGCGGCTCCGACCTGGTCCTCAACGAGGAGCTCGCCGTTCAGGGCCTGGCCGACCTGGTTCCGAGCTGGCCGCCCAACCGGTTCCGCGTGTATCACGCACTGACGGGCGGACTCATCCAGCGCCTCCTGGTTCAGCGCGCCACCGGCAAGGCCATGCGCGACCATCTGCGCGAACAGGTCCTCGAACCACTCGGCTTCCGCTGGACCAATTTCGGCGTCCGGCCCGAGGACGTCGACCAGGTGGTGCCCAGCGTCAAGGTCGGCCCCGGACCCTCCAAACTCTGGCGCCACGTGGCAGGCCGAGCCCTCGGTGGGGGCCTCTCCGGCCCGACCGATCCGGCCGCCGCCCGCGCCTTCCTCACCGCCGAACTCCCGTCCGGCAACCTGGTGACCACCGCGGCCGAACTCTCCCGCTTCTATGAAATCCTCACTCGCGGAGGGGAACTCGACGGCGTTCGCATCATGCGCCCCGAAACCCTCGCCGCCGCAATCCGTCCCGCCCCCTGGCTGCCCGGTATGGCGGGTCGCGTCTCCGTGGCGGGCTACGAACTGGGCGCCCGCCGCTCGAAGTTCGGCCGCGACACCCGATCCCACTTCGGCCGCAGCGGCCTCACCACCCAATATGGCTGGTCCGATCGTGCCCGCAACCTGTCCGGCGCAATCCTCACCAGCGGCAAGGCCCGGGCCGACGCCGACCGCCCCTGGCGGCTGGTCGCCCAGATATCCGCGGCCATGAATCCCCTCACCGATCGCGGATGACGGTTCGGCCACCGTGAGAAGACCGGACTTCGCAGGACGAGCGCCGGTGCGTGCTATCGCCCGTACGGCTCGAGCATGGGGACCAGGAATCGGCGGGCGATCGCGGCGAGTTGTTCGTCGTCGTCGAGGTCGACGACCTGGCTCGGAATGGCCAGGAACGAGGCGCAGATTCGGACCATCAACTCGGCGACCAGCTCGACCTGCAGGTCCGGGGAGATGGTGCCGGCCCGCTGTTCCTGGCGGAGTTGACGGGCGACGAATTCTCGGACCATGGCGACGGCCCGTCCGCCGTCGCCCACAAGAGAGCTGACGAAGTGGTCGGGTTCCGCGGTGATCAGCGCACCGATGAGCGGGTTGCCGCGCAGTGCGCGCAGGGAGCTCACGAATCCGAGGACGACACGGTCGCCGACATTCGTCGCCGCCGCGATATCGACGAGGAATGTGTCGAAGTACCGGCGGAATTCACGCAGGATGACGCGTTCGACCAATTCTTCTTTGGTGGCGAAGCGGCGGTAGACGGTGATCCGTGAGATCCCCGCGGTGCGCGCGACGTCCTCCATGGTGGAGCGCTGGATACCCCACCGCCGGAATTGTTCCTCGGCCGCGTCGAGGATGCGGGTGCGCATCGGGTCGGTGTCGTCGACCTGTTCGACGGCCTGCAGGTAGGCGCGTTCGAGCAAGGACTTCCCGGCGGGGAGCTCATTCGCGGGCGGCGCAGATTCCACGGTGTCCTCCTGAAACATCTTGTCCTGCGTCAGTTCTCGGGCTGCGCCGCGATCGCGCTGCGCCTGATGTTCGCGTTGCACACACTCCACATCGTTGTTGATACGCGGGTACGTTAGCTGTTTCATTGAATCCAGTGGGGTATCACGCGCCGGGCCGAGCGTCGTCCGTACCCGTGCGTCCCTGGACGGGAACGGCGAATCAGCGGTTGGTCAGCGGGATTTCGATGCTCAGGGGCATCCGCAGTTCGGCCACGTACCACAGGGCGAACTGGCGCAGGAACTCGTCGAACATCCAGTAGGGGGCGTCCACCACCGGCGCCACCGACAACACGCCTTCCCGAACGGCGACGAACGGGCCCCACGCCACCTCGAGCAGCGGGCTCCAGACCGGTTCTCGAGGAATGGTAAGCCAGTCAGCGACCTTGTCGCCCATGATGAATCGGGTGAACGCGCCCAGAATGCCGCGGCTGAGCAGCGTCAGGTCGAGATCGGCGCCGAGGTCGAGCAGCTGGTCGGCCAGGTCATTGCCCTCCGCGGTCGGTGCGAGGATCGGGTCGAGCTGCTGGCTCGCCTGCGCGTTGGCCTGCTCCCAAGTCGCGGGGATGTACTCCTCGCGAATGCCGAGCAGATGGGCGGCCAGCTGCCAACTGTGCAGGTAGCCATCGGATTCGGCGGCCGGGATGGGTACTTTCCACGCGGTGAGGGTCCGCATGATGGTGGTGGCCAGGCTGTGCCAGGTGACCATCATGTCGTCCTGGCTGATCGGCATGACGCCTGCGGGCCAGTGCGGCGACTGCGGCAGCAGATGCCGCACGGACGCGTGGATGATCCTGGTCTTCACACAGGTCACGATCATCTCGCCGCCGTCCCCGTAGGCATTGACCGTGCCGATGTCGTATCCGAATTTCGCGGTCTTGGCGATGCGTTCCTTCAGGTGCGACCCGCCGCGTGAGTAGTACACCGCGAGGGCCTCGTGCGGGATGACCGTGGACATCATGCCGCTGGCGAAGGCATACAGCACGCCGAGATACAGACCGCGCTTCTTGTTGAACTCGAAGGAACTGGCCAGCTTGCCCTGGTCGGTCCACGAGGGTAGCTGACGAGCGGATTCGATGAAGTCGGCCAAGCCTTTCGGCAGGCCGGCGGGCAAGGGCTGGTCGTTGTAGACCCAGGTCGCCAGCAGCCTGTTGACCTCGGGCACATCGGCATGGTCGATCACATCGGCCAGTACCGAGTCGGCGTCGGGGTCGTACACGGTCAGCGGGTCGGCGCCGCCACCGGCGCCGACCACCGAATCGGCGGGCGACCACCTCCACGGCTCCGCCCTCGCGGTGCGCGCGGTCAGTGCCATCGCACCGACGACGCCCAACAAACCGCCACCTGTCCTCAATGCGTCGCGCCTGCTGAGTCGGTGTGCATCCATGCCGATTTCCTGTTCGTGAGTCTGATACACAGACACATTGAATGTATCTGTGTATCTTGATGAGAGCACACCGTGACGGCTGTCACAACCAGTTGGCACGAATTTCCAGATGAAGGACCGGTCGATGAATCCGTATGTCGCAATCCAGATCCTCCTCAACCACCTGGACCTGGGGTCGGCCGGAAGCAGTGGCCCGGTCGCGCCGGTACCGCTCTCGGCAATCGCCAATTAGGTTCGGACACAACCGCTCTGAGTCGGGCTGTTCCGGTGGGATTCAGCGGTCGGCTGGGGTTCGATCGAAGATCCGGCGGAAGGCATCGTCGGCGTGGCTGGTGGCTTCCGGCGGGGCCGGCATGAAGGTGAAGGTACGGGTGCCGTCCGGGTGGTGGCCGGCACGGAGGAAGAGATCGGTCGGGTGGGTGAAGACGCCGTCGCGCACGTCGGCTTCGAATGTATCTGCGACAACGTACATTCCGGCCTGCATCATCAGGGGCGGTGACAACGCCCTATCGCGGTCCAGTGGGCCTGCCCCGGGTGCGCCAGGCTCTCGGGCTGCAGCCGTGGCGTTTCGTGAACCAGCGGGAGAAGTTGCTGGGGGAGGAGAACGCCAGCATGTCGGCTATCTCGGTCAGGGAGTGGCGGCGATTCGCGACCAGGTGCTGGGCCAGTTCGGCGCGGGTGGAATCCAGTAGGGCAGTGAAGGTTTCGCCCTCGGCGGCGAGATGTCGATGGATGGTGCGGCGGTCGACGCCGAGGCTGCGAGCGATCTGTTCGACCGAACAGCGGCCGGTGGGCAGCAGGAGTTCGATCAGTTCCCGGACGCGGTCGACCGTAGTGGCGGTGCGTGTGATGTCGGTGGAGTCGAGGAACTGCTTGGCGTAGGTGCGCAGCAGCGGGTCCGACATGGCGTTGCGCGCATCGAGATCGGTTGTGTAGATGATGATTCCGTTGAAGTCCTGCGCGAAGGTGACATTCGGCCCGAGCATGCGGTGATGGGTGCTGCGGTCGGTGGGTGCGGCGTGGGTGAATCGAGTCTCCACCGGCTGCCAGCCGCTGCCGAGGAATCCGCGCAGCAGGCCGTGTAGCACTCCGACAGCGAGTTCTATGGACTGGCGGGTTTCGCCGGACTGCCCGATATCGAGCCCGAGCCGGATAGTGGCGAGCCCGTTGCGTTCGGTGAGCCGGGTATGTAGCGCCTCGTTGTACATGTTCGCGTGCCGGGACATGACCCGCAGCGCGCTGCGCACATCCGGCTCCTCGCGGATGACCAGGCTCAATGGGCCGAGGTTCGCGAAGCGCCGCCGCTCGGCCAGGCGCAGCCCGAAGTCCTCGCAGTGCGCGGCGGCGGCGGAGCGTTCGAGCAGATCGGCGATGATGGCGGCCGGTACCCAGCGGTCCTGCAGGGTCAGGCTCGCTGGGTCGAGTCCGGATTCGCGCACCAGGCGGACCGGATCGAGGCCGACGGATCGGCCCAGCTCCACGTAGTTGCTCAACGCGGCATAGCGAGCGAGCGGCTTCACCGGGCATCCTCCCTTGTCCCGAAGTGAATGGATTCCTGTCCCGACAGGATAAGCAAACGAATGTGATCCGCCTTACTCTGGGTTCATCACAACGAGTTGACCAGCGGAAAGGCAGGACATCGCGGTCGGTGAGCGCACCCGGCCCGGATTCTGCGGCAGGCCTCTCGTTTTCGATAGCCCGGGCCTCCGAGCGCCCCCGTAGCCGCGGACACGCGTCGGGTCGCTGCCGGGTACCCCTGTCGGACCCATAACGCCGACCGTCGCCCCGGCGCGGTCGCGTCGAAAAGGAGATGCACTGTGGCACAGGCTGTTCGCTTCTACGAGACCGGCGGACCGGAGGTATTACGTTGGGAGACAGCCGAAGTCGGCGAGCCCGGACCGGGTGAGGTTCGGATTCGGCACGAAGCGGTCGGCTTGAACTTCGCCGACACCTACTTCCGCACCGGCCTCTACCCGGCGGCGCTGCCGGCCGGCATGGGCGTGGAGGCGGCGGGCGTGATCGAGGCGGTCGGCCCGGGCCTGATCGGCTTCCGGCCGGGCGACCGCGTGACCTATACCGGCAGCCCGCTGGGCGCCTACAGCACCGAACGCCTGATGCCCGCCGAGCACCTGATCCGGTTGCCGGAGGACATCCCGTTCGAGACCGCCGCCTCCATGACCATGCGCGGCCTGACCACCGCATACCTACTGCGGCGCATCCACCCGCTGCGGGCCGGGGACACCGTGCTGCTGCACGCGGCCGCCGGCGGCGTCGGCTCGCTGTTCACCCAGTGGGCGAAACTGTTGGGCGTCACTGTGATCGGGACGGTATCCAGCGAGGAGAAGGCCGAGATCGCCCGTGCGAACGGTTGCGATCACGTCGTGCTCTACACCCGCGAGGACGTCGCCGAACGGGTCCGGGAGATCACCGACGGCAAGGGTGTACCCGTGGTCTACGACAGCATCGGAAAGACCACCTATCAGTCGTCGCTGGATTCCCTGGCGCGGCGCGGCCTGCTCGTCTGCTTCGGTACCGCGTCGGGTCCGGTCCCGCCGATCGACGCCGTGCAGTTGGCGGTGAAGGGTTCGTTGTTCGTGACGCGCCCCGCGCTCGCCGACTACATCGCCGACCCCGCCGAACGAGCCGAACTCGCGGGTGAGCTCTTCTCCCACGTCACCGCGGGCCGCATTCGCGTCGACATCAATCAGCGCTACGTGCTGCCCGACGCGGAGCAGGCGCACCGTGATCTGGAGTCCGGTCGCAGTGTCGGCACCTCGGTCTTCGTGCTCTGAAATTCCGGCCGCCCCTTGCTGCGGCTCACACCCCTTTGGGAGGACTGTCATGACAACCACTGCTGCACTGGACGATTCGACCCTGCGTTGGTCGATCGGCGTGACACCGCTGACCTGCACCATCGGTGCCGAGCTGTCCGGCATCGACCTGGCCGCGGCCGCACACGACGACGACCTGTTCGCCGAGTTGCGTGCCCTGCTGCTCGAATACAAGGTGCTGTTCGTCCGCGATCAGGACATCACCCGCGCCGACCACGTCGCGCTCGCCCGTCGCTTCGGCGAGCTGGAGGACCATCCGGTCGCCGGCAGCGACCCGGACCACCCGGGTCTGGTCCGCATCTACAAGGATCTGGACAGCGCGCCGGAGCACTACGAGAACGCCTACCACTGCGATGCCACCTGGCGACACCATCCGCCGATGGGTTCGGTGCTGCGCTGCGTGGAGGCGCCGCCCGTCGGTGGCGACACCATCTGGGTGAATATGGCCGAGGCGTATCGGCGCCTGCCCGATGAGGTGAAGAACCGTATCCGGGGCCTGCGCGCCCGGCACAGCATCGAGGCCAGCTTCGGCGCCGCCATGCCGCTGGAGCAGCGTCACGAACTGGCGCAACGCTTTCCGGACGCCGAGCACCCGGTGGTGCGTACACATCCGGAGACCGGTGAGCAGATCCTGTTCGTCAACTCCTTCACCACGCATCTGGTCAACTACCACACCCCCGAGAACGTGCGCTTCGGCTTCGACTACGCGCCGGGCGCGGCGGAGCTGCTGCACTACCTGATGCGGCAGGCCGCGGTCCCCGAGTTCCAGGTGCGCTGGCGGTGGACACCCAACAGCTTCGCCATCTGGGACAACCGCTGCACCCAGCACTACGCGGTCCAGGACTACTGGCCCGCGGTCCGAAAGATGGAGCGCGCCGGGATCATCGGCGACCTCCCGTACTGACATCCCTTCCAGCCCACTCACATTGGAGTAAACCCATGCATTTTCACGACGATGCGCTGTTCCCGGAGGTCCAGGAGAAGCTGGTCATCACCGTGGCCCCCTACGGCCCCGAGTGGGAACCCGGCGATTTCAGCGAGGACCTGCCGCTGACCATGGACCAGCACGTCCAGCAGGCGGTCGACTGCTACGAAGCTGGCGCCACGGTCCTGCACATCCACGTGCGGGAACTCGACGGCAAGGGCTCCAAGCGGCTCTCGAAGTTCAACGAGCTGCTGGGCCGGCTGCGCGAGACGGTGCCGGACATGATCCTGCAGGTCGGCGGTTCCATCTCCTTCGCGCCGGAAGGTGATGGCGCGGACGCGAAATGGCTCTCCGATGACGCGCGCCACATGCTCGCGGCGCTCGATCCCAAGCCGGATCAGGTCACCATCGCCATCAACACCAACCAGATGAACATCGTCGAGCTGATGACCGACGACGACATCGCCGGCACGTCGTTCATGCGGCCGGAGGTGTACGAGGCCTACCGCGAGATGCACGTCCCGGCGGGACCCGGCTGGGTGGAGGAACATCTGAAGCGGTTGCAGGCGGCCGGAATTCAACCGCACTTCCAGCTCGCGAACATCGCACAGCTCGAGACGGTGGAACGGCTGATCCGCCGCGGCGTCTACACCGGCCCGCTCATGGTGACCTGGGTCGGCATCGGCGGCGGCTTCGACGGACCCAACCCCTACAACATGATGGAGTTCATCCGCCGGGTCCCCGACGGCGCGGTGCTGACCCTCGAGACGCTCATGCGCAGTGTGCTGCCGGTCAACACCATGGCCATCGCAATGGGTCTGCACGCGCGCTGCGGCAACGAGGACACGCTCTGGGGTCGCAAGGGCCAGAAGATGACCTCGGTGCAGCAGGTCGCGCAGCTGGTGCGTATCGCCGGTGAGCTGGGTCGCGAGGTCGCCACCGGCAAGGAGGCGCGCGAGATCTACCGGCTCGGCGAACGCTACTCCGACGCGGACGAGACTCTCGCCAAGCTCGGATTCGCACCTAACCGCAAGCCGGGCCAGGTCGGCTTCACCCACCACGCCTGAGCCGCCCGCACCTGGCTGTATCTCGGGTCGCTGATCAGGCAGAGCCCTACTTCCGGGGCACCCGGCCGACGGTCGTGTGCCCCGGTTTCCTCTCTAGCTCCGGTGTGCGCCACCGTCTCGCACACCGGATACGTAGGAGCACCAATGGAGTTGCACACTACCGCCGCCGGGACGGATGGCCAGCCGGCCGCCGCCCCGGCCACGGCGGTCGCACGGACCCGCCGGGCGTATCCGTGGCTCATCTTCGCGCTGGCCTTCGGTCTGCTACTGGCCGACTACATGTCACGCCAAGTCCTCAGCGCGGTCTTTCCATTCCTGAAAACCGCATGGGGACTGTCGGATTCGCGGTTGGCCTCACTCAGCAGCGTCGTCGCCCTGATGGTCGGTCTGCTGACCTTGCCGCTCTCGCTGCTGGCCGACCGCTGGGGGCGCGTGCGCAGCCTGGTCCTGATGGCGGTGCTGTGGAGCGCGGCCACCCTGCTGTGCGCGGTGGCCACCGACTACCCACAGATGCTCGGCGCACGTTTCCTCGTCGGCGTCGGCGAAGCGGCCTACGGCAGTGTCGGAATCGCCGTGGTACTCAGCGTGTTCGCGCCCCGCAGGCATTCCGCGCTGAGCGGGGCGTTCATGGCGGGCGGATCGTTCGGCTCGGTGCTGGGCGTGGCGTCCGGCGGGGTGATCGCCGTGCACTTCGGATGGCGCTGGTCCTTCGCCCTCATGGCGGTATTCGGGCTGGTCCTGGCGGCTCTGTTCCGGGCGGCCGTCAGCGAGGAGAAGCTCGCCCGGTATGCCGCCGACGCGGCACCGCGACCGGAAAGTGAAGCGGGCCTGCGGGTTCCGGTCTTGACACTGTTCACCAACCCGGCGGTCCTGTGCGCGTACGTGGGCAGTGCACTGCAGATCTTCACCGCTGCGGTGCTGCTGTCGTGGATGCCGAGCTTCTTCGGTCGCTACTACGACCTGGCTCCGGACCGGGCCGGCGCGGTCGCCTCGGTGTTCGTGCTACTCGTCGGCGCCGGAATGGTGGTCTGCGGGATGATCACCGACCGAATCAGCCGCACCGACATGTCCCGCAAATGGACCACGGCCATCGTGTTCTGCGCGATCGCCCTGGCCTGTCTCGCAATCGGTTTCGCCGCCGGCCACGGCCCGCTACAGCTGCTGCTGATCGGAGTCGGAGCGTTCTTCTCCGGCGGATCGTCGGGACCGGCCGCGGCCATGGTCGCCAACCTCACCCACCCCTCCGTGCGGGCCTCGGCCTTCGGCACCCTCACCCTCGCCAACAGTCTGCTCGGCCTCGCACTGGGCCCGTTCGTCGTCGGCGTCCTCGCGGATCACCTCGGATTGGCGAACGCGCTGCGGCTCGCGCCGCTGACCTATCTGCTCGCCATCGCCGCACTCGCGCTGGGCAAGCGGGCCTATCCCGCCGGGCTGCGCAGGCTTGCCGCGCTCGACTCCGGCTCATCGCATCGACCTTCGAAAGGACTTCTCGCACCTCATGAGTGAGACCATCACACCGACCGTTGTGATCGTGCCCGGGCTGCGCGACCACGTCCCCGACCACTGGCAGTCCCGGCTCGCCGACCAGCTGGACCGGGTCCGCACCGTGCCGCCCCTGGAGCGGGACAAGCTTTCCTGCACGGCCCGCGTCGCCGCCCTCGACGCGGTGCTCGCCGAGATCGACGGGCCCGTCGTGCTCGTCGCCCACAGCGCCGGTGTCATGATCACCGTGCGCTGGGCGCAGCAGTCCACCAGGCCCGTGCGCGGTGCACTGCTGGCCACGCCCCCGGATTTCGAGGCTCCGCTGCCGGACGGGTACCCCTCGCGAGCGGAATTGGACGACAACGGGTGGACGCCGATTCCCTGGCGGCGCTTGCCGTTTCCCAGCATCGTCGCCGCCTCCACCAACGATCCGCTGGCCACCTACCGGCGTGTCTCCGGTATGGCGGAGGCGTGGGGGAGTCGCCTGGTCGATCTCGGCGATGTCGGCCACCTCAATCCCGCCTCGGGGTACGGGGAATGGCCACGCGCAGCCGAACTGCTGCGTGAACTCCTGGCGGAGACGACGCCGTCCACCGCCGGATCGGGGACGACCCGATGACGAAGGTCGCCGCGTCGGCCCCGGCCGCCGTCGCCGACATCACCTCGGGCTCCTCGCTCACGGTGGGCGGATTCGGGCTGTGCGGTATCCCCGACGCACTCATCGACGCGCTCGCCGCCCGCGAAGTCACCGATCTCGAGGTGATATCCAACAATTGCGGCACCGATGGGCACGGACTCGGAATTCTGCTGGCGGACAAGCGTATCCGCCGCATCACCGCCTCCTATGTGGGCGAGAACAGCGAGTTCGCCCGCCAGTATCTGGCCGGCGAACTGGAGGTCGAGCTGACCCCGCAGGGCACCCTCGCGGAGAAGCTGCGGGCCGGCGGCGCGGGCATTCCGGCGTTCTTCACGCCGGCGGGGGTCGGCAGCCCGGTCGCCGATGGCGGGCTGCCGTGGCTGTATGCCGCGGACGGATCGGTCGCGGTGGCCTCGCCTGCCAAGGAAGTACGCACGTTCGGCGGCGCCTGGGGTGAGCGGCGCTATGTGCTCGAAGAATCGCTCACCGCCGACTTCGCGCTGGTACACGCCCGCATCGGCGACACCGAGGGAAACCTCGTGTTCGAGAAGTCGGCCCGCAACTTCAACCCGCTGGCCGCCATGGCCGGACGCTTCTGCATCGCGCAGGTCGAGTATCTGGTTCCCGCAGGCGATCTCGATCCGGCGCGCGTCCACCTGCCCGGCGTCTTCGTGGACCGTGTGGTGCACACCGGACCGCAGCGCAAACACATCGAGAAACGAACCGTCGCCCAGGAGCAGTCGACATGACTACGGCCACCACGAATCTGGGCTGGTCCCGTGCTGAGATGGCCGCCCGCGCCGCACGCGAACTCCGCCCGGGCGAGTACGTCAATCTCGGCATCGGACTGCCGACCCTGATCCCGAACCACCTGCCCGGCGATTTCCGCGTCACCCTGCACTCCGAGAACGGAATCCTCGGCACCGGACCCTATCCGGCCGAAGCGGATGTCGATGCCGATCTGATCAACGCGGGCAAGGAGACCGTCACCACGCTGGCGGGAGCGTCGTTCTTCGACTCGGCCACCAGCTTCGGCATGATCCGCGGCGGACACATCGACACCGCGGTACTGGGCGGGATGCAGGTCTCGGCCGCCGGCGATCTGGCGAACTGGATGGTCCCCGGCCACATGGTCAAAGGTATGGGCGGGGCCATGGATCTGGTGCACGGCGCCCGTCGTGTCCTGGTGCTCATGGAACACACCGACAAGATCGGAGCACCGAAGATCGTGTCCCGCTGCACTCTTCCGCTGACCGGCGAACGCGTCGTGCACCGCATCATCACCAACCTCGCCGTCATCGACGTCACCCAGGCCGGGCTGGTACTCCGCGAATGCGCCCCCGGCATCACTGCGGCACAGGTGCAGGCCGCCACCGCTGCACCGCTGGCCGTCGCGTCCTGACCGGCCGACTCCCGGTCGAATCGAAACACTCGGCACCGCAGTTTGTTTCGCTGATCCTGCGAAGCGGCACAGCCTCCGGCGCCTGACCGCCGGATACGGGGGCGCTATGCCCCTGCCCACCACGGGCGAGGACCGCAGGGCCGCGCCCGATTCCATCAATGATGATGAGGTACCCATGAACATGAGGAAATCCGCGGTGGTCGCGGCACTCGCCGCGACGGCAGTGGTCATTCCCGCCGCAACGGCCTACGCGGACCCGAGCGCAAGCAACGAATCCGCGTCGGTGGCCTACGAAGTCACGCGGCAGGGCGACTCCGCCGTGATTACCGTCAGTAATGGCACGCTGCGCCGGCTCGACGAGCAGCTGGTGCTCTTCGACCGCCACGACCGACCCGTCGCCGCGCTCCCGTTGACCTACCGAATCGACGACACCGCCTATCCTGTCACCGCCCGACTCGACGGGTCGACCGCGACCCTCACACCGTCGAAGGCCAACCCGCAGCCGATCACCCGCGTCGACGCCCGCGAGCTCGTGACCGTCGACCAGGCGGCCACCCAAGTGGCCGAATCCTTTACGCCACGTGACGCACAAGCCCTGGGTGCATTCGCGCAACGCGTCGCGGTCGGCGCGGCTGTCAGCGCGGTGCTCGGTGCCGTCCTCGGCGCCGGTGTCGGCTGTCTGGTCGGCGGTGCCGCCGGCGCCGTCATCTCCAGCCCGGTCATCGCCCTACTGGTGCCATTCGTCGGCGCCACCATCGCCGGATGTGTGCTCGGCATGGCAACCCTCGGCGCGGTGGGTTCCATGGCCGGCGTCGTGCTCGCCGGTGGACCCATCACCCTCTTCTCCGCCATCCAGTACTTCTCCACCATCCTCACCCCCTGCGCACCCGAGCTCCCGTACTGCAAGGATCCGGCGCAGCCTGCGTCACCGGCGAAGTAGTCGATTGCTTATCCGTTCGCGCCGGAACTGCGGGCATCCAGTTCGGCGCGGGCGGTCGCAAACCACGCCTGAGTGCCGACCAGACCGGCTTCGATGTCCTTCCGGGCGCCCTTGAAGCCGTACAGATCTCCAGCGAATCGGGTCAGCACCGACCCCTCGTGCTCGTCGAGTTCCTCCAGCAGGTCGCCTTCCTGTAGCAGGTAGGCGACGCCGGCGACCTCGCCGCTGGTCCACATGGACCGGTAGTCGTCCCACCCGTTCTGCCTGACCGCAAGTGCCCGTTCGACAAGGTCTGCTCGCAGTGCGTCTCGCTCGGCGTCGGTCGGCTGCCGAGTCTTCAGGTGGTCCCAGTTGATCCGTTCTGCGTCGGACACGTCGGATCCCGTCCTTCCGGGTCGATTACGGGCGGTCGGTACTGCGCAAATGTATTCCGCAGCAGTGATCTTGTCGCTGCTCGGGTTACGAGTCGCCACATCTCGGGAAAAATGGTACGGGCGTACATGCGGGCCTAGTTTCCAAGTGGTTTCGTTGTACTTACGTAGCGTTCGCGCCAACCAAACGTAAACGAAACAGAATCAAGCATTTTCAGGGGAAGTGATGATCCTGACCACCGATAACGTTCACTTATCGGAGGTCAGGATGCCTTGGTTTGATTTGGGGCACTTCGGATTTCGTTTCGTGTTGTTCCGTTGGATTTGATGAAACCAACGCTACGATTTGCGTTGTGTCGAGCATCTGCAACTATCCCGGCTGCACCAAACCGATTACGCGTGCCGGAGGGCCGGGGCGTCCGTCGGAATACTGTGATCACCCGGAGCACACCCGCTGGCGGGCCTGGCGAGAGCGGCAGCGGCAGCAGCAACAGGCCGAGGGGGAGACACTCGGGGTGAATGTCACTGTGACGCAACGTGGGCCGGTGACTGTGGCCCGGCTGCGGGCCGATGAGCTGCTCGGACAGTTTCGTGCGATCGCCGAACAGCTTGGGACGACGCTCAATACGGCCGTGGCGGAGTTGTCCACGCTGGCCGATCCCGCCGTCGCGGAAGCGCAGGTCCAGGCCGTGCAGGCCGATGCGGCACGGCGGATTGCGGAGGCGGAGATGGCGACCGTGGCGGCCGAGCAGGCGCGGCGGGAGGCCGAAGAGTCCCGGGCGGCAGCCGAATCGGCGGCCGAGGACGCTGCGCTGGCCGCAGAGGAGGCCGAGGGCCGGATCGCGGAGGCACTCACCGCGCGAGACGACGCCCTGAAGGAAGTCGAGGGGGTCACGAAGCAGGCGGCCGACGATGTGTTCGCCGCGCGGGCGGAGGCCGAGGCCGAGATCCGCACCGTCCGGCGAGAATCCGCCGAGGACACCGAGCGGGCGCGGCAGCAGGCCGACGAGGACATAAAGCTCGCCCGCTCGAAGGCGGCCGCCGAGGTCGAGCAGGTGCGCCGGGACGCCGGCCAGCGGATCACTGCCGCGGGTGCGGAACGCGATCTCGCCGTGCAGCGTGCCGCCGATGCCGAGCGCACCATCGAACGAGCCGAAGCCGCTGTGGCCGAACGCAATCAGGTGGTCGCCGACACCCGCGACGAACTGAAGGGGGCCCGTGCCGAGCTCGATCGGTTGCGGACGGAACTCACCGAGGTGCGCCGGCAGGCGGCCGCCGACCTGGCCGCGGTGCGCACGGAATCGGCGGCCGCCGTCGACAAGACGCGGCAGGAGGCCGCCGAACGGCTTGCCGCCCTGGATGATGCCCGCACCCAGACCCTGGCCCGCGCCGAACGCGCCGAAAAACAGCTGGATGCCCTGCTCGCGCAACGTGATCCGGCCTCGGTGGCGAAGCCCTGAGCGCAGCGTCTGGTCCAGGCACGGAAACGGGGAGGAGGACACAGCCGGACACCTCAGGAACTCATCGACTGTTGATTACCCGTGCTGGAGTCTTGGACGACGCCCAAGGATTCCGTGGTTCGGGGCGCGGCCTGTGGTGCTGTGGCTGCGGGCAACCGCATTTGGTCACTCGCGATGGCTGGTTTCTCCCCGTGCCGGTCACGGACGGCAGCCATTCGTCCGGCTTGGTCTTCGGTGCGGTTCGTGAAACCAGCAGCGGAAACGTTGGGGGCGAGCTCGAGCGCCCGTGGCCGCACGCGCTGTGGGTGAGCCGCCCCGATCCGCACCGCCCGGGCGGCCCGTACCGCAGGCCGGCGATCCTTACCGGACCGCCTTGGAGAGAGGGCAGGACGACCGCATACGGGCGGTCGTGAGAACGAACGTACGGGAGCTGGTCAGGCGGCGTGGCCGGGCCGATGCGACAGCCGCGCCAGCGCTTCGTCGACGGCGCTGGTTGCAATCTCTCGGACCTGGTCCAGCGGCACCATTTCTGGCTCGTCGCTGTATGCGTTCTTCAGATCCTTCTCGGCCAGCCAACGGAAGTAAGCGCTCTTGGACATGCCAAGTTCAACAGCGCGGACCCCGACACGGTCATCGAGGTCCTTGGGCATCTTCACCGACCGCGCCTTCATGCCAGTGCCTGTCTCGGTCTCGGGCTCCGGTTCCGAGGGCACGCTGCCACGCTGCAGACGCGCAAGGATCTGCGCCATCTCCTCCGGGGCGACGTCATCGGTGTGGGTGGTGTTGTCAATCATTGTGGGCCTCCCACTGGGTGAACTCTGCGGTTTCGTCGGCGGTCAACGGTCGGACATCGATGATGTAGAAGTCCGGCGGGGCGATCCGGCCGGTGATCTGGACGGCCTGTCCTTCGTCGGTACGCATCCACAGCTGATGCATCAGCCAGCCGGTCGCGGGGTCATAGGCGGGCTCGCCCCAGGCCCTACGCTGCCCGGCCAACCAGCGTCGGACCAGTTGGGCGACTTGGTCGAGCGTGAGGTCGCCGCCGACAGACGCCATCATCTGGGCCAACGCGTAATAGAGCTTTACGGGCACCCGGTCGAGACTACCCCTGGACACTTCGAGACTACCACCGGAACTGGGCATGCGACACGCCGAATAATGCGGAACCGCCGTATGTAGTCCGCGGCGGCATCGCCCAACCCGTCGGCCACCCTGGTCGCGCTGACCGACGGCGACGGCGACCGTTTGACCCTCTATACCTGCAGATCCGGGATCATCGGCACCGCTGAGCAGGCAGCACTGTTGCTGAGCGCTGGGCTGGCTGCCCAGCAGGTGATCCTCACCAGCGTCACCGCGCACGCCACCGCACACGCTGCCCGCGCTCGTGGAGTCGAACCCGATGTGGTGCCGGTGGGGTTCAAGCATGTGGCCGCCGCTCGCCAGGGCCACAGGGTTCTCGGTGTGGAGCCCAACGGTGCGCTGGCCTGGGCGGAGTCAGGTCGCGACTGGTTCGACCGCGACGCGCTGATCGCCCTCACTCTGGTCCTGGAAACCTTCGGCAGTCTCGACGACCTGGACACGGCGGTGGCCGAACACCGCACCCGGTATCCGTTTCCCCAGCAAATCCTGTCCACCCCGGTGACAGAGGACAAGGTCTCGGGAGGCTTGTCGACGACCAGCGCCGCGAGCATTAGGCCTTCTTGACCTTTTCCCCGCCCGGGGCTTGGGGTGCCGGTAACAATCGCGCCACAAGAGGCAATCGGGGGCGACGGTAACGAACGCCCGCGAGACGCTCTGGGCCGCAGGACGTTTCCGCAGTTCGGCGCTGTACGCAGCCAGCGTCACGCCGACGGGTGCTACTGAACTACGTTGATAGCGCCGACTCGATTCAAGATCACAGAATGGCCGCGTTACCTGGGCTTTCTCTCGCCGTATGTCCCGGGTGACGCCCTCCTTGACGGCACCCCTAGTTGTCCATGACGGCTGCAATAGCCGTGGTAGCTGTTGCGGTTGCAGAACTTCGTAAGAAACCGGGAAGCCCCGCGTCGGAACCTTTCTCTCGTCAACCACGACACCCGAGGAGAAAGGGTCGAACCCATGTCAACCAACCGCACCAAACTCGTTGCCCGTGCCCCGGCCGTTGCCGCCGACGTCGGTCTGTCCGCACTCGAGGACCAGCCCTCACCAAGAAGGTCCGACATCAGGAACGCTCGTCCACGATGGACCCGCATCGGAATGCGCTTGTCGATCGGAGCCGCAGCCCTGGTAATGCCGCCCTTCAGCGCTGGTGTCGCTTCCGCGGCGGGTTTGACCGCGGCGGGTTTCGACCCGGGACCGAGCGGCGGATACAGCGTCAGGAAGTGCCTGCGCGTGCGGCGGTCGTGGCCAGGGTGGTGTAGTCCATCGTGAAGGATCCGCCCAGAGAGTCGATGGCGTTGCCGACCGCATCCAGTATCTCGGCCAGCTGATCGGGACTGAGTGCGGTGAGGCCGCCTGTGGTGGGGAGCAACTCCAGCCATTGGTCGCGCGTATAGGACTGCTGCCAGTCGAATCGCCACTGTTCGGGCTCGCTGAATTGTTCGGTCTCGCGGATCTGGTCGGCGATTTTCGCGTATCCCGCTTGGTAGAGCTCGAGGGGACGTCGAGCCGGTTGGCCGCTGAGCGGGGAGTCCGACGCCACCCGCTGGTACGCGGCCGCGAACGGTTCTGCCACCTCGGCGGGTGGCTCGTACACGTGACCGAAGATCGCCAGCCGTCCCCCTGGACGCAGCACGCCGGCCGCCTTCGTGGCGCCGGCAACCGGATCCACCCAATGCCACGACTGACCGGCGATGACCGCATCGAACATCCGGTTGCCCGGCTGCCATGCCTCGAAGGTTGCCACCTCGACCCGCAGGCCGCGGGCTCGCGCGAAGTCGGCCATCCGCACATCGGGTTCGACGCCGAGCACCGTGCACCCTGCGGCCTGGAACTGGCGGGCCGCGATGCCGGTACCGCAGCCCACGTCGAGTACGTGCGCCACGGGGGTCTCGGCGAGGATCCGCGTCAGCAAGGCGTCGGGGTAGCCGGGTCGGGCCTGGTCGTAGCGCCGTGCGTCCACGCCGAACGACACGGCCATCGACTGGAACCGCCCCGGCTGCGCTGGGGAGGGTTCTGGTTGCTCTCGCGATATTATGGGCATGCGCCCACTTTAGTGGGCACATGCCCACTAGGCAATAATGCCGTTGGATCGACGCACGAAAGGATCTGGGAGTGCCGACTGGGGTGCATCTTCGCGACGCGCGGCAGCAACTGTTCGATGCTGCCGACCGTGTGCTGCTACGTGACGGGCCGAACGGGCTGACCAGCCGGGCTGTCACCGACGAGGCGGGCTGCGCCAAAGGCGTTCTGCACCGGCACTTCACCGACTTCGACGCCTTCCTCACCGACCTTGTGCTCGACCGGGCCGCGCAGCTCCAAGCGCAGGCGAGTGCGCTGCGCGCCTCCGCCGGCGCCGGAACGGTGGCCGCCAATCTGACCAGCGCTCTGACCATTCTGTTCGGACCGGTGCCGGTGGCGATCATCCCGCTCATCACCTTCCGTGACGAGCTGCGCGCACGACTTCGGCAAGCCAGGCCCGGCGGCGGGATGGCGATCCTCGCCGAGGCGACGACCGCGATCTCCACTTATCTGACCGCCGAGCGTGAACTGGGCCGCATCGCAGCCGACGCAGACATCGATTCACTCACCCTCTCCCTGGTCGGTGGCGGGCACCTGTTGTTCGCAGACCGCGACCCCGGTCCACCGACTACATCAGCAGTCGAAAAGTTCGTGGCAGCGGTCATCTCCGACGCTGTGCAACGACGACCCGCCTGAGCCCTACCAGCGTCCAGAACAGCTGCCAGCACGCTGACAGCTTCAGGAGCCGTTATCGGTGACGTCTCAGCCAGGTTGGAAGAATGCGAGCATTCTCCGGCTGGCGTCCGGCGACATCAGGATTTCCTGCATGCGTGCGGACATCCGGGCGGCAGCGCTGGTGCGTTCGAACATCTCGCGTTCGTATTCTTTGACAGCGGTGGGCAAGTCGTCCGGGTGCGCGGCCAGCGCGAGACCGAGCCGGGCGCCGTCGAGCAGCGCCATGTTTGCGCCTTCGCCCACCGGCGGCATCAGGTGCGCGGCATCGCCGACCAGCGTGACGCCTGGCGTCGACGGCCAGGTCAGGCCGACCGGGAGCGTGGTGATCGACCGCGGCACGACCGTGTCGTCGCAGGCCGCGATCAGTGCGGTGAACCGTGAGTCCCAGCCGGGGAGCAGGTCGATCAGCCGCGCTCGGGCGGCGGCCGGGTCGTCGAACGGGATCCCGCTGGTAGCGAACCAATCCTCGGCGGTGTTGTAGAAGCTGAGGCCGATGCGAACGCGGCCGTCGCCGTTACGCTGCGCCGCCAGGGATAGTCCGTTGCCGATCACCCAGTAGTTGCCGCGCCCGACCATCGCCGCGAGGTCGGGGTGCGTGCGGTCGATGTCGGGAATGCCGACCTCGACGACGTGCTGGCCGATATGCGCCGGGCGGGCGTCGGTGAGCAGCGCGCGGACCCGGGACTGCGCGCCGTCCGCACCGACCAGCAGGTCATACGTCGCACAGCTGCCGTCGGCGAAGTGCAGCAGGCCGTTGTCGGCGGATTCGAACGCGTGCCCCCAGCGCACCATGTCTTCGGGGAGGGAATCCAGCAGCAGGTTGCGCAGGTCGGCGCGGTCGACCTCGGGTCGCTCGAGCGGGGCGTCGTCGGGCGTGTCCTCTTGGAGCAGCAAGGTGCCGTCCGGCTCCCAAAGACGCATGTCCTGTCCTTCGCTGCGGGCGATCGCGTGGAACCGGTTGATAAGGCCGGCCTCACGCAGCGCTTGCTGCCCGGAATGTATGTCGAGCATTCCGCCCTGACCACGCGCGGCGCGCGACGGTTCACGTTCGTACACCACGGCGTCGATGCCGTTCACGTGCAACACCCTGGCGAGGGTCAGGCCGCCCAGTCCGGCTCCGACGATGGTGATGATCATGATTGCCCTTCGATACACTACATTGTCCAATACACTGTATCGAATCATGCGATGTATCGTCAGCGACATGTTGGTATGGGAGAGGCCGGAGCCGCCGGATCGACCGGTGCCGGCCCCGCTGAGCCGGGAGCGGATCGTACGAGCGGCGATCGAGCTGGCGGACGCGGACGGGCTGGCGGCGGTGTCGCTACGTAAGGTTGCCGCCGCACTGGACGTCGGGCCGATGCGGCTGTACGGCTACATCGCCACCAAGGAGGAATTGCTCGACCTGATGGTCGATTCGGTCTACGCCGAGATACGGCCGGCTGGAGACGGTTGGCGAGAGGTGCTGCGGTCCCTTGCCGAAACCACCCGTCAGGCCGCTCACCAGCACGAATGGCTTGCCGACCTGATCGGTGGGCGGCCCCAGCTCGGCCCGCACGCGCTGGCCAGAGGAGAGGCTGTGGTGGCCGCGATGGACGGCGTCGACGTGGACACCGTCATACCGGTGGTCGATGCGGTCAATGCGTACGTGATCGGCGCGGTGCGCAGGGAGATCACCGAGCAGCGCGCCGAGCGGGCCTCCGGGATGGACAAGAGACAGTGGCAGGCCGCCTTCGGGCCCTATCTGGAGCGGACCTTCGCAACTGGCCGATTCCCCGCGTTGTCCACGGTCATACGCGACGGCGCTCACCTGGACGCCGACCAAACCTTCCGCACCGGCCTCGACTTCCTCCTCGACGGCATCCAAGCCCGCATCTCGAGCTGACACGCAGCCGAGGGACCAGACGAGCGCCGCCGTGACACCAAGTGGTTACTACCGGGACTCCCAGCGTCGAGAAGAGCTGTCAATGAGCCCTCCGACCACACCACCGGTTGAACCGCCCAGTGGCCACCCATCCCGCGATGCGCCGGCACCTCCTCATCGGAGGGGTCGTAGCGCAGGTTCGCGTCCACATACTCCGAGATCAGCTCGACGGCGTCGAACACCGGGCAGTGCATGGCGTTCTTGCTGCGAACCCCAGCCGAGTCGAACCGCGCTTGCCGCCGGTCAGCTCGGGCTCATCCTCGACAAGCGTCCAATGGTCGATCAGCTCGTCCGGGTCCAGCTCACGCGCCACGGACGCGCCAACCACACCGAGACAGCCACTGCCACAGGCAGTCTGGGGTTCCGGTAGTAGTCGCGCGAAATATGACGACAATGGCTTGACCAGCAATGTCGATGGGTTGCCGGTTCCGGATGCGGGCAGGTGCGGTTGGCCATTGCCCCTATCTGGCGCATTCGGGTCGAGCCCGTAAGGTTTTGCTGGACAATGGGTTACCGCACATCTGCCCGATTTCGGTGAACATTTCCACCATCGCTTCTGGTCAAGCCATCGTCGTTGTCTTTCGCGCCGTTTCTGCCGGGCCCCTATTGCGACCTCGCGGACCGGCTGGGTGTGGGGGTGTTTTGTCCCGACCCCGTCGCCGCGAATCACCAGGTCGAAACCGGGCAAAACCGGAAGAGAACGAACTGTGGATTCGTTGCCGAAGTACCGTCGCCGGAGGGTTAATGGATATGTAGCGGTTGTCGCAGCAAGATCGGCATCCGTTGCAAGGTAACCCTTTTCATTCTACTTCGGCTTGGAGTTGGATCATGGCACCTGTTCTCACCTCACTGACACCCTCTTCCGGCCCTGGGGCGGCTTTCACCTCTGTGGTGATCGCCGGCTCCGGGTTCAGTAATGTCGGCCCTTTGACCGTGCGGTTCGGTACCAAGGCAACCACATTCACCATCGACTCCGACACCCAGATCACGGCCATCTCGCCGACTGGGACAGGCACGGTGAACGTCACCGTCACCGTGGAGTTGGACGGCACCAGCAACGCACTGCCCTACACCTATGTCTGACGACGGGTGTGGCTGGGCCGTCGGTGGGCATTGCCTGCCGACGGCCCAATCGCGTTGCGGTCGCAGGTACGGGGGCCGCCTGTCGATATTCGAAGTCGACTAGAAACAGTGTGGAGAGCAAGGGATTTGATGTAATCCGTTTACAGGGGGCTACTTCTCGTGTTCGGGGAGAAACAGCAGACAGACCGCTGCCGGTCGAGCACGATCAGAGGCCGAGGTCGCGCTGCCGACGCCAGGCATCATCAGCGATCCCGCGGAAGGTCTCCGCGGCTCCTGCAGCCTCGAACAACGCCGACTCTCCGCGGAATCCCGCAGCGCGAAGACCGTCGCCTGAACATGGTGGACCGCAACACCTTTCGCGGGTCGCCGACACCGGTGTCCGGCACACGCGAAGGGATCCACCGCAACCGGCGACTTACCGGCGACACGGGCACCGCCCCCGATACAAGGGTCAGTAACCGGGGCGTCACTGCGTTCTTGTATTCCTCGAAGATTTCGAGAACCGCTTCCCGTTCCAGCGCCCCGTCGTGTTCTCTCGGGATGGATGAGTAAAGCCGGTCCGATCAGAACCCGTCAACCGCCTCCAACGGCTCGATCGACGCTGGGTGTAGCGCCTTGACGAATGCCCGGTACTCCGCCGCAAGGACTTCCGAATCAGCCATGGGCACATGGTATTTCGCAGCAGGAGACCACTCCGTCGCTTTCGGCAGCAGCTCAGGAGGTGCCCCGGCGGAACTTCGTTGGATTCTCGGCGAGTTCTTCCGGGACCCAAAGTTCGTTTGTCCATCGACGTGCTGTCCGCAGTTTCACCAGTGGTCTCAGATATCGCTGGAGATACTGCTCGTGGCGAGCAGGAGGGGCAGGAAGATCTGGTCGACGATGTCGTCGATCGTCTGCGGGGACGGTGGGACCAGGGCAGCGGTGAAAGTCTTGGTATTGCTGGCGATCCGGACATGTCCATCGATCGGCGGCGTCGCAGTCCCGCCCAGCTCGGCCACTCCGGCGCTACCGACCCACTCACCGCGCTCATCGCGCACCCGCACCGACACCCCGACGAAACCGGAATCGACGATCTCCTCGATCGCCTTCCGCAACTCCGGGCGATCCTGCGCGGCAGCAACCGCCGACACAGCCCCACTGACCGCAGTGGCCGCTCCGGCGGCGTCGAGGGCGGCGGTGATCTTGCGGGCCATCTCCGCCGTGGTGGAACCGGGCCGACCCACATGGGCCTGAGCGGCTTCGATGGCCAGCTGGAGCCGCTCG
Organism: Nocardia sp. NPDC046763; assembly: GCF_040645495.1. Classification (NCBI taxonomy): domain Bacteria; kingdom Bacillati; phylum Actinomycetota; class Actinomycetes; order Mycobacteriales; family Nocardiaceae; genus Nocardia; species Nocardia sp. NPDC046763. The sequence continues at coordinate 93,248 of NZ_JBEYYI010000030.1, forward strand.
CGCTGTCGGGCACCGTGGTGCCCGATGGCTCGGAGGTCCCTGAGCCGCACGCCCACGCCTACTACCGGTACGAAGACAGGCTCCGCGCCGCCGGCGTCCGTATTCCCAGACCGGACACCCATTGATGCGCCACACTCCGGTCCTTCGGCCCGACGACCAGCCGGGGCCCGCCGGGTCACCACTCGAGTACCTGCGCGGCGGCTGATCTCAGTAGGTGATCACGGCGCGGGACCGCACAGCGCCGCTGGCCACGCGTTCGTAGGCGTCGGCCGCGTTCGCCAGCGGGTAGGTCTCGACCATCGGTGTCACCGTGCCGGTGGCGACGAATTCGAGTGCCTGCGTGAGGTATTCGAAGCCGCCATGGGTCGCGCTCGAACAGGGCCTCGTGGCGTTGAGGGGGCGATTGGACGACAGCACTTGAAATCCGGAGCACAATCACTGCGGTCTGATCACGGCGGGAGGTCGCGCCAGCGTTCCGCCGACGCCAGAGCGTCCAGGCTGATCCGCTCCAGGAACGCACCGCCCCTGGCCAGGCGGCGTCCCACGGGCGTGTCGAGCCCGAGCGTCTGCCCCGCCGCCTTCGTGACCTCCGCCGCCTCGAGCGTCTGCCGCGAGCTGATCACCGTCGAGTGGTACCAGGCGTCGTCGTCGACCACGTAGATGTCGCGACGCCGCCGCGGATCACGTTCGCGCCTGATCAGCCCCTGCCGGGTCAGGTAGCCCACTGCCATGGAGATCGAGGCGGGACTGACTTTCAGCCCACGCGACAGCTCGGCCGCAGTGAGCCTGCCGTCCTCGCTCAGCCACAGGCCGATGAGCACGCGTGCCATCATTTTCGGCAGGCCCATCCCGATCGCCATCTCGACGGCTCCCTCTTCCACCTCGAGGACCTTGCGGTCCTGAGGCTCGGCCTCGGGCGAACGTGCCGGGGTGCCGCGCCGCGCCCGCCGCGCTGTCGCCTGGTGCGCCCGCTCGGGGCGGTAGTCACTGGGGCCGCCGTTGCGGCCGACCTCACGGCTGATCGTCGAGGTCGGCCGGTCAAGCCGCCTGGCGATCTCGGCGTAGGAGCGGCCTTCGGCGAGGCCGGTCGCGATGCGCTGGCGGTCCTGCAGGGTCAACCTTCCTTCTGACATGACACCACTATTGCGTTCGGCACCACACAATGCAATGTTTCATTGCATTCAGTTTCATCGTCAACGCATCAATCTATCGGCTTTAACCTGCACTTATGCGAATCGGTTGATTGACATATTTTTTGAAAGCAACGTAGCTTTCAATTATGGACGAACACCTACTATCGCATCGCCCGGGTCAGTTATCTGTGGGCACGCAGGCTCTACAACCGGTGAGGGGTGGCATGTTCAAACGCACTCTTCCAGCGCTTGGCCTGCTGGTTCTCGCGCCGCTGGTCGGCGAGTATCTGCTTGGCAACATCGCCATCGACGCCCTACCGATGATCGTCGGGATCATTCCGCTCTATGGCGGTGGCGCGCTGCTGATCCGTGAGGTCGCCCGGCGGTGGCGGCTGGGGTGGCCAGGGATCATCCTGCTCGGGCTCGCCTATGCCGTGATCGAGGAGGGCCTGCTCACCCGGTCACTGTTCAATCCCGACTATGTCGGGTTGCGGTTGCTCGACTATGGGTTCATTCCGGCACTGGGCATCGGCGCCTACTGGACCGTGTTCGTTCTGGCCATCCATGGGGTGTGGAGCATCGCGGTGCCGATCTCGATTGTGGAGGCGGGCTCACGCCGACCGGACACGCCCTGGCTCGGCAAGGTCGGCCTCACCGTGTCAGCCGTCCTGTTCCTGCTAGGCGGCGCGGTGCCCGCCCTGGCAAGTCCGGCCATCTACCCATTGTCGGCTGCTCAGATCACCTGGACGCTGATCACGGTCGTCGCCCTGATCATCGCCGCGTTCCTGTCCGTTCGATTCCGCCGCCCCCTCCTCCCGGCCACACCGGCCGGCCCGTGGACGGTCTTCGCGATCACCATCGCGGCCGGGCTGGCGTTCTGGCTCCCCAGCTTGCTCGCCCTGGTGGGGATCGAGCTGGAGTCCATCGTGCCCGCGTGGATCACGGTCGGCTTCTACCTCGCGCTCTACGCCACGATGGCGCTGCTCATCCTGCGCTGGTCCCGGTGCACGGGCTGGGGACCCTGGCACAGGTTCGCCCTGGGTACTGCCGGCGTGGTCACCTACGCCTGGCACGGCTTCTTCCAGCCGCCGAGTTTCCCAGCGCACGCGAATGTGGACCACATGGGCAACGCAGTCTTCGCGCTGGCCGCCCTCGGGTTGCTCGCCTTTGTAGCGGTACGGCTCCGCCGCTTCAACCTTCGCGCTTGCGAGACCGCTCCAGATTTCTTGTGAACAAGCTCAGCTTGGCCTTGCCGCTGTAGTAGGGGGTAGTGGCGCGACCGGCCGAAATCCGGCGCTACGTAGTGATGGTCCCCGGGCCTCAGACCCAGGGCATCGCGAAAATGGTTGTGGCTGTTGCTATTTCTTGCCAGACCCGCTGGCGTTGGTCGCGCCCGCGGACTGGGCTCGGCTGGCGAACCCTGTTGCGGCTGTGCGGCTGCCCGGGTTGCGGGCTCCGGCGCTTCGGCGCAGCTTCTCATCACGGGATTGGCGCTCGGGCTTGGAGATCAGGTCGTTGACCATCACCTGGTCGAACAACTCGAGCACGTCATCGACGGCGCGGGCCCGCAGGGTGAACACCGTCGCGACCAGCACCGCCAGCAGATGCTCGCGCGGCATCGGCCCACAGAACTGGGGGCACCGAACATGATGGCGTCCGGTTGCTGGAGCCCCTAGTGTCGAGCGGGGGTGTCGATACCCCTGGATTCACAGTGGCCGGTTCGGTTCCGGATCGGCGAAAGACGTTCGTGCAGCGGATGGGTCGGGGCTGGGGCTGCACCCTCAGGAGGAATCGATGTCCGCTCTGGCGGAATGGCGTGGCCGGTCGCGCCTGCAAACGACCACGCGTATCGCGGCGCTGATGATGACGCCGGTGGTCGCGCTGGTGGCGGGTTGCTCGAGCGACTCGGGGAAATCGACCGCGAACGCCACGACCGTGAAGCCGTCGGCCGGCGTGACGAGCACGGTGGCGGCCTCGACGAGTCCCGTTGCGCCGGTGCCGAATTCGCCCGGCGGACAGCCGGGAGCCGCCAACCCGGGATCGCAGGCTCCGCAGGGCGGGGGCGCACAGACACCCGGTGGCGATCCCGCACCGAATCCGCCCACCGGCGATCCGATTCGGGATCCGGGCACCGTAGCCCCCGGCCCGTCGGTCAAATGCACCGATCAGATCAACTACGCCGGAGACCCACGCTCCAACGCCGAGATCAACATCATCGGTGAGCAGACCGGGCATTGCCCGGACCCGATCGCTGCCGGCACCACCACGACCAGCGTGCCGCCGACCACGACAACGGATCCGGGAACCACCGCACCGGTCACCACGACGGCAACCGCACCCCAGACGACCACGACCCAGACGACCACTCCCCAAACAACCACTCCCGCACCGACAACCACCGCCGCGGCGCCGACGACCGTGGCTGCCGCGGGCGCTACGCAATAGGCACGATCCGTCCCTCGGGGCGACTGGCGGTGTTTGCGTGGTTGGCGCAGGATTTCCTGGTGGATAACGGTATCGTCGGTGAGGAAAGAGGGGTGTGACACTTGAACATCAACGCCATGCGAGCACGGCAATCCCGGCCGAGCGTGGCACGCGTATACAGCTACGTGCTCGGCGGGCGCGACAACTACGGTGTCGACAAGGATGTCGGTGACTACTTCATCGAGGACCTACCCGGATCCGAGCTGTTGGCCATCACCAATCGGGACGCTGTGCTGCGGGCCGTGAAGGCCATGGCGGCGGCCGGAATTCGCCAGATCATCGATATGGGTTGCGGCCTGCCTGCCAGCGTCAATGTGCACGAGGTGGTGCGGCAGGTGCATCCGGACGCCCGCGTCGTGTACGTGGACGACGACCCGTTCGTGGCTTCCCACGGGCGAGCCCTGCTCGCCGTGGATGACGGAATCGTGGTGCTGGAAGCGGATATTCGTGATCCGGATCGCATTCAGAAGCATGCCGACGTACAGCGTGTGATCAACTTCGACGAGCCGGTGGGCATCTTGTTCGGGATCACCCTGAGCTTCGTCAATGACGAAGAGGATCCGGCCGGTGTGGTTCGGTACTGGTCCGATTGCTTCCCTTCCGGTAGCCGGGTCTATATTTCACACTTCCGTTCGGGCGTCACCCGCGAGGCCGTGGCGACCGCGAACAAGATTGTGGAAGCGTTCGGTCGCGGCCGTTTCCGCAGCGAGCCGGAAATCGAGTTCCTCTTCGGTGCACTCACGCTGGAGGAGGACGGCCTGCGCCCATGCGCTCAGTGGCGTCGCGATCCATCGGAGCCCGATGCCGACAATCCGAAGCTGACGGTCTGGGAACAGCTGGTGGTCGGAGGCATGGCCCGCAAACCGTAACCCTGTCACGCAAATGCGGTGTTGCCAGCCGAATCCCGGTCGGCAACACCGCATTTGCGTGTCAGCGCGGAGCGCGCCACATCGGCCACAGCGGTGGACCGCCGCGGGTTGCATCGAGGGTGCCGGTGGCGTCGAAGCCGAAGCGTTCGTAATAGGGGACATTGTCGGGTCTGCTGGACTCGAGATAGGCGGGCAGGCCCTCGGCGTCGCAGCGATCGAGGCGGGAATTCAGCAGGGCCCGGCCGTAACCCTGGCTTCGGACCCCGGGCAGGGTGCCGATGACGGCCAGGTACCAATGCGGTTCACAGGGATGCGCGGTCATCATCTTGTCCGCCATGGCGGCGGCGATGAAGAGGCGATGGCGGAAGGCGACTGTCAGGGCCGGGAGCTGACGTAGCATGGCGGAATCGGAGACGTGCCAATGTCCTGGTGGCGCCCAGAGTGCCGCGCCCACTATGGAATTCGCGTCATTGCAGGCGACCTCGGCGCCGCCCAGCGGAACGAAATGGTGACTTGCCTGGGCGGCGAAGAGAGCGGATGCCCGACGTGCACGTGTCGCGTCGTCCCGGATCAACCAGGAGATGACCGGATCATCCAGGAACGCGATGCTCAGCACTCGTGCCAACTCGGGAATATCGGATAAGTACGCCGTACGCACGGTGATCCCCATGCGTTCACGGTAGCGGCTCGGCGACCTCCCCACGGGGCGTGGCGAGTTGCCGTGCCGCATCGTGATCATGGGTCGGGATGACCGGGATCAGGCGCTGGGCCAGGTGCAGCCGGTGCAGGGTCCGGAACGCCAGGTCGCGGTTCTCGTCGACGAAAAGCCCTGGGAAGCCCGGCTTCTGACGTACCCGTTCGATCTGCATCGCATGCCAGGCGGCATCGCCTGCCAGCAGGATCCAGCCGCGCGCGGTGTGCGCGAGCACGCCGACACTGCCGGGCGTGTGCCCGGCGAGATCCACCAGGACCACGCTGCCGTCCCCGAACAGATCGTGGCTGCGGGCGAAGGTGAGCACCGGCGGGCCGTCCAGCTCGTATTCGAGCACGGGACGATCCACCAGCGCGTCACGCACGCCACCAACGGGCGCCACCGGACCGGTCATGGCCCAGGCCCGCTCGGTGCTGTGCAGATGAACCGGCAGGTCCGGGAAGTCGAGGAGTCCGCAGACATGATCCCAGTGGGCGTGGGTCGGCAGCGCGAAATCGAGTGCGGGCAGCGTGGATTCGGCTTGCAGCGCGGTGATGGTCGGGATGGTCTCGACGGGCGGCCGGACGAATGGGCGGATGACGCCCTGCAGTTGCGCGATGGCTCGGTGTTCGGCGTCGAGGCAGTAGCTGGGGTCGACGATGAACGTGGCCTCGGGATGCTGGACGACGAAGGAGGTCAGCGAACTGGCGATGCGGCGCGGGTTGAACACGCCCTCCACGACCGCGCCGGTGGGCGCCGACCGTGGAAACTGCGCGAGCGGCGTGACGGTGACGGTGCGTTGGGTGGTGGGCAGTCCGGCGTCGGTGAGCGAGTGCAGGAACCGCTCGTCGACGGGCCGCGGCCGGACGGCGCCGTGAATGGAACTCACTGCGGCGGTGCAGCATTGCCAGAGGGTGGTCTTGCGTACTGGATCGGACATGCTCGAACGCTAATACTTAAGGTCGACATGAAGTAAAGGGGTGAACATGACCACAACCCAGGACATGCGAATCGGTGACGCCGCCGCCGCGCTCGGCGTCGAGACCCATGTGCTGCGGCACTGGGAGTCGGTCGGCCTGCTCGCGCCGCCGCGCAGCCCGTCCGGTCACCGCAGCTACAACGAGCACATCCTCGACTACGCCCGCATGATCCAGACGCTGCAGCGAACCGGACTGTCACTGGACCAGATCCGGCAGCTCGGACTGAGCGGGTGTGATGGCCGGCGGGACATGATCGCCGACCGCCGCGCCGAGGTGCGCGAGCGCATCGAACTGCTGGAGGCGACGGACCGGTTCCTCGAGCACCTGCTCGAATGCACCCACCCGATCATCAGCGAATGCCCCGAGTGCTCTGGGTTCGTGGCGCGGGCGCACGCGCGGCGTGCCGCGGAGTTCCCGGACCGCCCCTAGGTTGGGGCGGTGGGTCGAGCGCTCACACTCGCGCGGCGTGAGCCGATACAGGGTGTGGGGATGCGGGGGTGCGCCCGCTGATGTTCCCGGACCGGGAGGAGTTGGGAAATGCGCTATCGCACAGGGATTCTCGTCGCATTGGCGGTCATCGCACTCGGCCTGACAGGCTGTTCGTCGAGTACGTCCACCACGTCGCCACCGGCGACATCGCCGGGCGTCACGGGCGGGGCCACGGTCGCGGGAGGCACCGCGGCTCCTGCCACCCCGCCGACTTCCGAGGACGTACAGCCCACTGCCCCGGCGCGGCAGGCGGCCTGCGGCGCAGGCCAGGTCGACGTGACCGCAGCTGTCATGTCCCCGGCCACCGGGCACCGCGGGGTGGCACTCACCTTCAGCCTCACCGCGGGCGCGGCCCCCTGCACGCTGACCGGCTATCCGGGCGTCGACACCGGCACGGGTGGCCCACTGCTACATGCCGATCGGACCCCTCGCGGGTATATGGGCGGTCTGCCGCAGGGCAGTGACGAACCGCCCACCGTGACACTGGAATCCGGACATCCGGGCACCGCGGTCGTCGAGGGCGTCGCCGTCGACGCCTCCGGCAATCACTGCCCGCTGTACACGAATCTGCAGGTCACGCCGCCGAATTCGACCGACACCCGCACTGTCACAGTGACGATCGACAGCTGTGCCCTGCACGTGCACCCGGTCACCCGGTGAGGCCCCGGTAGCTACACCCGAACCGTGTGGTCGGTGGTGACCACCACGCGCGCGCCGTGTGCCGGAACGTGGGTGATGTTGCGCATCCGCGACGGTTCGCTGCCCGCCCCGTCGGGCAGCGAAAGCTGGTAGCGGGTCAGGATTTCCCGCAGCACCGCCGTGCCCTCCATGAGCGAGAACCCCGCGCCGATGCAGCGCCGCACCCCGCCGCCGAACGGCAGCCAGGTGTTGGCGGCGACCGAACCGTCCAGGAACCGCTCGGGCCGGAAGGTCAGGGCGTCCGGGAAGGCTTCCACGCGCCGATGCGCCAGCAGGATCGAGGTCGCCACCACGGTCCCCTTCGGCAGCTCATAGCCTCCGAGTGTCATGTCGCGGGTGAGTCGCCGCCCGGTCCCGCCGATGACAGTGTGCAGGCGCATGGCCTCCTTCAGGACCGCCTCGAGGTACTTCTCGTCCCCGTCGTGCGCGGCCCGGCGCGCCAGGTCCTGAACATCCGGATTGGCGGCCAGCTCGTGACAGGTCCAGGACAGCGCCGACGCGGTGGTCTCGTGCCCGGCCAGCAGCAGTGTCACCAGTTGGTCGCGCAGTTCCTCGTCGGACAGCGGTGCGTCGGTGGAGTTCTCGCCGGATCCGACCGCCAGCAGCCGCGACAGCACATCGGTGCGCGCCTCCAGGTCCGGATGCGCGCGCCGCTCCACGATCTCGCTGTAGAGCAGCTCGTCGATGGCGTTCTGGTTGTCGCGGAAGCGTTTCCACGGCCCGCGGCGCTCCAGGAACGGATATTTCCAGCCGAAGAAGATGATCGGATCGATATTGACGATTCGGCGCAGCCGCGGCGCCAGCTGGGCGCGACGGCGTTCGTCGGTCATGCCGAACACCACCTGCATGATGACATCGAGTGTCAGATCGTTCATCGCGTCGAGCGTGAGCACCGTCGACCCGGACACCCACCGGTCGACATGCGTCGCGGCGATGGTGTCGACCAGTCGGCGATACGAACGCAGCGACGAGCCGACGAACGCCGGCATGAGCAGCCGCCGCGCCCGCGCGTGCTCGTCCTCATCGGTGAGCAGCAGTGAATGTTCGCCCATGATGTGCACGAGCAGTCGATTGCCCTCGCCGGCATGCAGATCCGCGGGGTCGGCGGCGAAGATCTCGCGGATGTGCTCCGGCCGCGAGAACACCACCAGGTTCTCGGCGTAGGGCGCGACCAGATGGAGCGTGAAGACGTCGCCGTAGCGGCGCGCGGACCGGCGCAGCAGGGTCCCGCGCCATTTGGCATAGACGGCGGTCTGCACCGCGCGTGGCAATGGCGGTCCCGGTGGAAAAGCGGTGCCCACGATGCTGATCCCTTCACCCGGCCGCCTCACTGCGGCTGAAACGCTTGTCCAACAGCCTAGAACCTAGGCGGAACCGAGCGGAATCCGCTGACGGTCTAGGACAGCATCTGACCTAGTTGATTCCTACCGTGGACGCATGACGATTTTCGAGCCCTTCCGAATCGACATCCCGGCCCCCGACATCGAGGACCTGCGGACCCGCCTGGCCCGCACCCGCTGGCCCGCGGACCTGCCCGGAGTGGGCTGGACCTACGGCATACCGACCGCCTACGTGCGGGAGTTGTGCGAGTACTGGGGGAGCGGCTACGACTGGCGCCTCCACGAGGCCGAGCGCAATCGCCACCCGCAGTTCCTGACCGAAATCGATGGTCAGCGCATGCATTTCGTGCACGCCCGCTCGCCGGAGCCGCACGCGCTGCCGCTGGTGCTGGTGCACGGCTGGCCCTTCGAGGACTTCACCGGCATGATCGGCCCGCTCACCGACCCGCGTGCCCACGGCGGCGATCCCGCCGACGCCTTCCACGTGGTCATCCCGACCCTGCCGGGCTTCGGCTTCTCCGGTCCCACCCACCGGCCGGGGGACGCCTCGACCGAGCGCAGCGCGGCACTGATCACGAAGCTCATGACCGCGCTGGGTTACGAGCGATACGGGGCGCACGGGGGTGACGCCGGGTCCTTCATCGCACCGCAGATGGGCCGGATCGCACCGCAGCACCTGGCCGGTGTCCACCTCAACGACCCGATCACGATCCCGGCCGGGGACATCGACCCGGCCGACCTCAGCGCCCGAGACCGGGAGAAGCTGGCTCGGTACCAGGACTGGAACCAGTTGGAGACATCCGGCTACGCGGGCATACACTCCACGCGCCCACAGACCCTCGCACCGGCGATGGCCGATTCGCCGGCCGGGATGCTGGCGTGGGTACTGGATGTGGTCGAAACCTATACAGATCCGGCGAAACCGACACCCGATGCGGCGATCGACCGCGACCTGCTCCTCACCGATCTGTCGATGCTGTGGTTCACCGATACCGCCGGCTCCTCCATGCGGCTCTACAAGGAATCCCGGCAATGGGGTGCCGCACCGGCCAATTCCGGCGTCCCCACCGGTGTCGCGGTCTTCCCGGGCAGCAGCAGCATCCGCGGTGTCGCTGAGCGCCGGAATACGATCGTGCACTGGTCGGAATTCGATCGCGGCGGCCACTTCGCCTCGATGGAAGCCCCCGATCTGCTGACCACCGATCTGCGTGACTTTTTCCGAAAATTGCGCGGACCGAACGAATAACGCACCGCCGCAAGCAGTTCCGCCGCTATCCCGCCGATCTCTGGCAGGATGGCGGCATGGCCGAGATCCACAGGACGACCATGGCGCCCACCAAACTGGAGCTGCTGGCTCGGTGGCTGCCCACCCGGCACTGGTACTCCGGCGCCCAGTCGCCGGTCCTGTCCAAGTCCGGCGGCTTCCGCCTCGACGATCCGGCCGGCGAGGTGGGCATCGAGCTCATGGTCGTCACCGACGCCTCGGGCGCGGAGCCGGTGGCGTATCTGATTCCCATGACCTATCGCGGCGCGCGGGCCGAGGACCTCGACCACGCGTTGATCGGCACGTCCGAACACGGTGTACTGGGCCTGCGCTGGCTCTACGACGCCACGCACGACACTGTCTTCATCGAGCAGGCCGCTCTGCTGCTGACCGGCAAGGCCACCGCCCAGGACCAGAGCACGAGCGACACCCCCGACCTATCCGTGCACGTGGTCCCCGGCGACATCCTCTGGCCCGCACCCGGATTCCGTCCGACGGTCATCGACACCGACACCCACACCGATATCGCCTTCGATTCCGACCGCTCTACCAACGCGGGCGCTGAGCTGATCCGCGTCCACCGCCGCCTCACCACCGGACCGGCGCTCCAGCGCGACCGCAGCCACGTCGACGCGCTGTGGTCGGCCGCGGACGGCACCTCGTCACGCGGCGTCTTTCTCAGCGCTCCGTAGACGCGTACCGGCCGGTAACGCCCGGTACGTCACCGGTGAACCCGGACGTGGCTCAGTGGCGTTCGAGATCGTCCTTGATCTCGCTGAGGGCATCGACCGGAATGAGGCAGACCGTCGCCGCAGCCGGCGCGACACCGCGGGGTCGTTCGATTCCAGGCGCGCCTGCTCATTCCACGCGAGGACAACCGGGCCGAGGAGCTCTGTATCTCGGTCAATACCGCACGCACCCACCTGCGCCAGGTGTTCGCCAAGACCGGCACCTGCCGGCAGGCCGAGCTCGTCCGCCTGCTGTCGCGCGTGCTCTCGGGTGCCGGGCAATTCGCCGACGGGCGACGCACCGGCGCCGGGTGAGCATGCGAACCTTCAGTTACCCGAGTGAATCGGCCATATCATTTATGCATGCCCGCCAATCGGATCGAGGGGCGAACCGATGCATTCGCCGACTGGGCTTGGCAGTCGCTGGTCGTGACCGGCGGCTGCTCGGTGGTGCTCGGGGTGGTGATGGCGGTGTGGCCGGACAAGTCGGAGACGGTGGCGGGGATTCTGTACGGGCTCACGCTGATGGCGTCGGCGGCGGTGCAGCTGGTCGTCGCGTTCGGGGCGCGGATCGCCACCGCGCTGAAGGCACTGGAGGTCGTGAGCGCGATCATCGCGCTGGTGCTGGCCGCCTGGGCGTTCACCAGTGGTGAGTGGGTTGCGTTGCTGTCTTTGTGGATTGGGATGGCCTGGGTGGCGCGGGGCATCGTGCAAGCCATTGTGGGCGTGTGGTCGGAGCAGTTCGCGGGGGCGGGCCGGCTGGAGGTGGTCGGGCTGCTGACGCTGGCCGCGGGCGTGGTGGTCGCGGTCGTTCAATTCGAATCGCTGACATCGCTGTCGATCGTGGTGGGTCTGTTGACCATTGCCCTGGGCGTCTCGGAAATCCTGCTCGGCGTCCGGATGGAACGCGAGGCCGTCGAAACCGCCTGACACGTGACCGAAAACCGGATTGCTCTCGCGTAACTTACCAGCCTGAAATTCGTCAATTCCCCGGAATTTGCCAGTAGGTTCGGGGTGTTCGTGTGCTCGGGTAATCGATCGCGCGACGGGTGCCGCCGCGACACGGTGAGAGGCAGGGGTAGATGGCGCGAGACCACGGCAGCGGTGTGGTGGACAGGGAGGCTCGCAGCCATGCGCAGCTACATGCGCGACGTGAACCTCGGCCGCGAGACCCGCCCGGAGATCGCCACCGAGGTCGGCATGACCGAGGAGGAGATCTACGAGATGTACCGGCTGCTGGCCGTCGCCAAATACGCCGAGCGCTACGTGATTCCGGCGGCCCACGCCGAACAGGCACACGGGCTCGAAGAACTGGCCACCGAGTGCGTCCTCGACTGCGACGGAGGTCCGGGTATGGGCGGCTGGGGTCCGTTCGGTGAGCGGTCCGGGCAGTTGACGCCGGTCACGGTCGAGAACTTCCGGATGCTGCAGGAGCGGCAGACCGCCGACGGGTCGGTGTCGGTCGCCGGATCCACCCGGGTCAACCTGCTCAACTGGGACGGTCGCGGCACGCCCGAAGGGCTCATGCCGAAACAGCCGGGGAGGCATCGCAAATGAGGCGAAAGACCGCGCAACCCGAGACCGGTGACGCCCAGCGGACCGCAGCCTGGCAGGTGCAGTCGCTGCTGCTCGGCTATCCCGATGAGGCGCTGCTCGACTCGCTGCCCATACTGGCCCGGGCCGTTTCGGCGCTGCCCGAGGCAGTGGGTGCACCTTTGCATCCAGTGTTGTCCTATCTCGACACCACCCAACCGCTCACCGCGGCAACCGAATACGTCGATACCTTCGATCATCGCAAGTGTTTCAGCCCGTACCTGACCTGGGTCTTGTACGGCGACACCCGTAAGCGCGGGATGGCGTTGCTGCGGTTCAAGCAGGTCTACCGCAGCGCCGGTCTGGTGCTCGGCGACGACGAGCTCGACCACCTGGCCGTGGTGCTCGAATTCGCATCGGCACATCCGGTTCCCGGGCAGCGGCTGCTCGAGGAGCACCGCGCGGGCATCGAGGTCATGCGCCTGGCGCTGCGGGAGGCCGGCTCGCCCTGGACGGGAGTGCTGGATTCGCTCTCCGCGACCCTGCCCGCCCTCCAGGGCACCGAACGTGAGGCCATTGCCGCGCTCGTCGCCGCCGGGTCGCCGGATGAGGACGTCGGTCTGGAACCGTTCGCACCGCCCACCTCCATGCCGGATTTCATCCGGGGTCGGTAGGGTTCGGCGCGTGGCGAGGATTGCGTTTTTGGGTGTGGGCCGGATGGGTGCGGGTATGGCGGCGCGGATGCTGGGTGCCGGGCACGAGGTGTCGGTGTTCAACCGTACGCCGGAGAAGGCGGCCGGATTGGTCACGGCGGGAGCGACTCTCGCGGCGACACCACGCGAGGCCGCGCACGGGGCCGAGGCCATTTTCGCCATGGTGGCCGACGACGACGCCTCGCGCGCCGCCTGGCTGGGTGTGGACGGGGCGCTGGCGGGGGAGTACGTGCCGGACGCATTCGCGGTGGAGTTCTCCACCATCTCCCGGCGCTGGGTGCTGGAACTGGCGAAACACGCAGCGGCACACGGGCTTCGGTATCTCGACTCGCCGGTGACCGGGCTGCCGGACGCGGCGGCCGCTGGGCAGCTGACCCTGTTCATCGGTGCGGAACCCGCCCACCTCGACACGGCCCGGCCGCTGTTGGCGCCGCTGTGCACCGACATCGTGCACTTCGGTGCGGTGGGCGCGGGCACGAGTTACAAGCTCATTCAGAACCTGCTCGGTTCCATCCAGATCGCCGCCACCGCGGAGGCGCTGCGCACCGCCGAACTCGCCGGGCTCGACCTGGCGGTCGTCACGGACACCCTGTCCCGGGGCGGAGCCGCCAGCCCGACCGTCGTCCGCATGTGCAGGGAGATGACGGGCGGCGTCCACGATCGCGATATCGCCTTCACGGCCGCACTCCGCTTGAAGGACACCCGAATCGGCGTCGAACTGGCCGACGCGGTCGGCACGCCCGCGGCCCTCGGCCACACCGCCGAGCAGATCTTTCAGCGCCTCGTCGCAGGTGGCCATGGCGACCTCTCCGAAACGAAACTCATCGACCTGCTCCGCGGCCCGGCCGTGGGATGACCGGTGGCAGAGAACGTCACGCCTCGACGTACTCGGCAGCGACATCGAGGATCCAGGTGATCCCGAAGCGATCGCGCAGCATCCCGAAGGCCGGTGCCCACTGTGCGGGCCCGAATGCCTCGATGACCGCCGCACCGTCGCGGAGGCGATCCCACAGCGCGCCCACCTCCGCGACGGTCTCGCCGCGGACGGAGAGGAAGAACGCCTCCCGGGTGAGGGTGGTGCCGTTCTCGCGCCGCGTGGTGGGCGTGCCCTGAGCAACCGGCGCATCGTCGCCGGGCACGTCGTAGGCCATGACCCGGAAGCCGTTGTCGGCGATGAGCTGCCCGAAGATGACCCTGGTGGCGTCGGGTAGCGCGGCCGGCATCCCGAAGTCACCGTAGGTGGCGATGGTGGTCTGCCCGCCGAATACCAACTGGTAGAACTCCAGGGCTGCCCGAGCCTGGCCGTGGAAATTCAGGTGCGCAACAGTGTTGACCGACATGGGGATCCGTTCCCTTCGAGGTGGGTTTGCCGCCGGAGGACTCCGGCGACGACAGCCACCCTGTCACCGGTACCGGTCAGAGAACGTCCGCTACTCATGGCAGCCTGGACACCATGCCGACCGCCTCCTCGACGTCGACCACGCACCGCTTGCTCGCGTTGCTGTCGTTGCTGCAGGTCCGCCGCGATTGGCCCGGAGTTCTGCTCGCCCGGCGGCTCGGCGTCAGTGAACGCACGGTGCGACGCGATGTCGATCGCCTGCGCGAGCTCGGCTATCCCGTCCGAGCGGTCAAGGGACCCGACGGCGGTTATCGGCTCGAAGCCGGCAGCGAACTCCCGCCGCTGCTGTTCGACGAGGAGCAGGCGGTCGCGCTCGCCGTGGCATTGCGGATCGCGGTCGGAACCGGAGCGGGCATCGAGGAGGGCGCCGCGCGAGCCCTGGCGACCGTGCGGCAGGTCCTGCCCGCTCGTTTGCGGCAGCGCGTCGATGCCCTCGAGATCACAGCCGTCGAATCGGCCGGGCGCGGGGCCGATCCCCGAGTCGATACCCATGTCCTGCTGGCCGTGAGCGCGGCCATCCGATGCGGAGAGGAACTGCGATTCGATTACCGGTCGCCGACCCGGCCGGATGCCACCGATCCGCGCCCGCCTCGGCGGGTGCAGCCCCACCACCTCGTGGTTCGCAGCGGTCGCTGGTACCTCGTCGGGTAGGTTCCCGAACGGGCGGACTGGCGGATCTACCGCGCGGACCGCATGACGCTTCGCGTCCCCAACGGACCACGCTTCACCCCTCGGCAAGAGCCCGGCGGCGACATCGCCACCTTCCTGTCCGCGCGATTCAAAGGCTCCCGCAGTGAAAACGCCTGGCCGTGCCGCGGCGAGGTGATCCTGGACCTCCCCGCCGCGGAGGTGAGTCCGTTCGCCGGCGACGGCATCGTCGAAGAACTCGGACCCACCCGGACCAGACTGCTGCTCGGTTCCTGGTCGTGGGCTGCGCTCGCGGCGACGCTGGCGCGTTTCGACACCGAGATCGAGGTCATCGGACCACAGTCACTGCGTGAGGCGTTCGCCGATCTGTCCCGTCGCGCGAGCCGAGCCGCACGGCTCCCCTGACAGCTACATGACCGACCTGTGCCGTTCAAACCTCTATTCCGCCAACCGGATTCGGCTACGCTGCCCGCCGCGCCCGTCACCAGACTCATGTCACGCGCCTCGTGAGCCGGCCGGGTACCGCCACGGCGGTTCAGGCTGACACGAAAAGCATACGGGCGCAATGCATCCGATGAGCAATCAGGGCAGATCGTAGGCGGTGGCGTGGCGGGGCTGATACAGCCCGATCTCCCCGGCGCCGGGCACCTTCAGCATGGTGAGCATGCCCCAGCCCGCATTGGTGACCTCCGAGGTGAATTCGACGCCCTTCGAGTGCAGGTCGTCCATGGCGGCGGCCAGGTCGTCGCACATGAGGTACAGCTCCGCGCGGCCGCTGTCCGGGGCGGCCGCGGGATGGACCGCGAGTTCGGCGGGTGGTGACTTGAAGATCAGCCATCCGTCGTGCGCGTCCACATGGGCCAGGCCGAGGACGTCACGGAAGAAGGCCCGCGCCGCCTCGGCGTCCTCGGCATACAGGATGGTGTGTGCGCCGGTGATCATGCGCTGACGCTAACAGCGGCCGGCGCTTTCGGCCCGTAGGCGGGCGGTCATGGTGTCGGCCAGTTGCGCGGCGAATTCGGGTGCTTCGGTGCGCATTCCATTGTGGGCGCCGGGGAATTCGGTGACCTCGCGGCCGATCCGGCGGGCGATCTCCTTGGCGGGGCGGTACGGCAGGCAACCCCGCGTCTCGCGCCCGACCGCCAGGACCACCCGGTCTGCCACCGGGGCCAGCGCCTCGTAATCGGGCAGGTACGCAGTGAATTCCCGCAGTTCGTACTCCAGCATGAGCGGGCCGTTGGCCGCCAGCCGCGCCCACATCTCGGCGGCGCGTGGTGGTAGCTCGGCCGGCACGGGAGACGGCTTCATCGCATTGCCGATCCCGGCCAGGAAGCGCGCACCCGCCGCGGCCGGGCTCTCGGTGCGGAGCAGCGTGTAGACCTCCTCGATCATGGCGCGCTGCTCGGCGGCATCGGGAAGCACTGCGAAGCAGGGCGGTTCGTGCGCTATCAGGAGGCGCACCCGATCCGGATGCCGCGCCAGTAGATCCAGGCCGACGATCGCGCCCGCACTGGTGCCGACGACGAACGCGGGCTCGTCGGTGAGATGGTCGAGCAGCCGGAACGCGTCATCACTCTGCACCTCGACCCGCTGTGTCTGCTGCGGCCCGTCCAGCACGCTGCGCGAATATCCGCGCGGATCCAGCGACACCACCGTGAACCGGTCCTCGAGCACCTCGGCGATCGGATCGGCCGAGGCCGCGTCACCCCCGCCGCCGGGCACGAACAACACCAGCGGCCCGCTGCCGCGCACCTCGTAGTAGAGGGTCGCGCCGGGAACGCGCAACGTCTCGGATCTCATTGCGGTGTCTCCTCTTTCGAACTCGGACTGCATGGCAACCGCGGGACAGCAGCTAACCTAAGCGCAGTAGGATACTACCTAACATACATAGGTTTAGAGAGTTCGCCAAACGGGATTCCAGGATCCGGCCCGTGAGGGCCAGTGGCGACAAAAGTCGCGCTCAGCGTTCGTCCAGCCCGCAGACCAGGCGTTTTGGTTCTTCTGATTCCGTGGAACTGCGAGCGGTGTTGAGCCGCTGGTGGTTTCATGTGCGGCTGTGCGTGATGAGGGCGCTACGGAGTACGGGCGGTTCCCGGTGCTGTCGCGGGTGGATTTGGAGCGGTTCTTCCACCTCGACGATGAGGACCGGCACGTGAGGTCCAAACGGCCGAAATCCGGCGGTAGTCGGATCTCGGTATACCGATTCCGGGGCGTGTATCTCTCACCTATGCCACCGGAACCCCTTGTCCCGCCGTCGATTGTCAGTGTGGCGCAGCGCACCGACACGTGGGTCGATCTCCGTGGCCCTCGACGACAGGTTCGGGCGCTGTGTCGGTCCGGGCGTCCCCCCGAACTCGCGGACCAGACCTGTCATCGACGAGGCGGCTGTGTCCGGGGCCCCCGCCGGCGCGCTGCCGGCGGCGTGTTCGTCTTCCGCTGCGACAGGGCTGCTGGGGCGGGCTGGTCGCGGCTCTGCAGAAGGTGGTGATCCGGTGTCTGCGATGCCGTGGTGTCTGCAACGTCGGTGTCGACAAAGACTTGCGGAAGAGCCGCCCGACTCGGGCGGCCTTTCCGTTACTTCAGCTCTGCTTCGGTCTGCTTTTCGATGGCGTCGAGCAGTGTGCGCAGCGTCTCGCGTCCATGGCTCTCGAGTGGCAGCAGTGGCGGTCGAGGATCCCCGACCGGCATTCGGCGCAAGCCGAGACCTGCTTTCACGGTCGCCGGCAGCCCACCGGCGACGATGAATTCCAGCAGCGGCTTCAGGCGCTGGTACAACTCCCGTGCGCGGTCGGATTCACCTTGGCGTACAGCCGAATACAACTCCAGACACGGCGCTGCGGCCAGACAGGGTGCGGCGGTGCACCAGCCTGCGGCACCATGGGTCAGGGCGTCGAGCACCAGCGGATTACTGCCGTTGTAGTAGGGCAACTGTCCGCCGCTGAGCTCGGCCAGCGCCTTCATCCGGTTCAGATCGCCGGTCGATTCCTTCACCATGGTGAGGTTGTCGATGGTTTCGAACATCGACACCAGAAGTTCCGGCGTCATGTCGACGCCGCTGGTCGCCGGATTGTTGTACGCCATGATCGGAAGACCTATAGCCTCGGCTACTCGGGTGAAGTGCGCGATGATCTCGCGTTCGCTCAGTTTCCAATATGACACTGGCAGCACCATCACCGTGTCGGCGCCCGCCGTTTCGGCGTAGCGGGCACGGCGGATGGTGCCGGTAGTGGTCAGGTCGGAGACCCCGACGACGACCGGCACGCGGCCGGCCACCGTCGCCACGGTTGTGTCGACGACAGCGTCGAATTCGCGTTCGTCGAGGTAGGCAGATTCACCGGTGCTGCCCAATGCGGCGATGGCGTGCACGCCGGCCGATACCAACTCCTCGACCAACCCGCGCAGGGCGGCGATGTCGATCCGATCCTCGGCGGTGAGGGGGGTGACTGGATAGGCGATGATGCCTTCGAGGTGCGGCACAACAGCTCCTGACGTGGTGGTCACTGGTTGATTGCGTCGGGGTGGCCGGTCAAGGCACGTCGTGCGTAGTAGGCGAAATTCGCCTGGCTGCGTTTGGGTGTCAACGTCCAGTCGTGGGCTTCGCGGGCCAGCCGCTCGGGCAGCTCGGCGATCGTGCCGGCGGCCATGGCCGCCAATTGCAGGGCCGCGCCGCGCTCGATCAGCACCGCGAGCGAACACGCTTCCTCCACGCTGGCGCCCGCCACGACGTGTCCGTGATGGGCGAGCAGAACAGCCTTCTTGTCGCCGAGGGCGGCGGTGATGATCTCGCCCTCCTCGTTGCCGACCGGCACCCCGGGCCAATCGGGCAGGAACGCGCAGTCGTCGTAGAGCGGTGCGATGTCCATCTGGGAGACCTGCAGCGGCACCTCGAGCATCGACAGCGCCGCCACATGGAACGGATGCGTGTGCACGATGCACTGCACGTCGGGGCGGGCGCGGTAGATCCATGCGTGGAACCGGTTGGCGGGGTTGGCCATTCCGCTACCGTCGAGCACCCGCAGGTCCTCGTCGACCACAATCAGGTTGTCTTCGGTGATCTCATCGAATCCCAGGCCCAGCCGCTGGGTGTAGAACGTGCCGGGCCGCTCGCCGCGGGCGGTGATCTGTCCGGCCAGTCCCGAGTCGTGGCCCTGGTCGAACAGGGCACGACAGGTCAGCGCGACCTTCTGCCGCGTGCTCCAAGGCACCTGCCCGAGCTCGGACACCATCTGTGCTCGCGCTCGCTCCATGAGAGTTGTTTTCGAGTCGGTGAATGTGCTCGCCATATCTTCCTCCTACCAGGTCGAGGACACCCGGTTGACCATAGGACACTTTGTGTCATTTCGTCAACATCGCCTGTCGATCGTCGTATATGACACTCTGTATCCTCTTGTTCGAGGAAGGAGTCGTAGTGACCTTGTTGCGCACTGTCCGGCGGCAACGGCAGATGACCTTGGACGTGCTGGCCGAGCAGACGGGACTGACGAAGAGCTATCTGTCCAAGGTCGAGCGCCGGCTCAGCATGCCGTCCATCGCGGCGGCGATGAAGATCGCGCGGGCGCTGGATGTCGATGTCGGTCAACTGTTCTCGGACCAGGCCGCCGAGGCGCAGTTCGTTGTCGAACGGGCCACCGCGCCCGGCGAGCAGCGCTACCGGCCCGTCGCAGCCGCGATGCTCGCCAAGGCGATGTCTCCGTTCCTCGTGTTCCCGACCGAGGAGTTCAGCACGGACGGGCACCGGGTCCACAGCGGCCAAGAGTTCATCTTCGTGCACGCCGGGACGATCGAACTGAACTACGACGGCAGCATCACCGTGCTGGACACCGGCGACTGCGCCTATCTCGACGCCTCGCTCGAACATCGCATGCGCAGCATCGGCGCCATTGCGGCTCAGGTCGTCGTCGTGGCGACCGACGACACCCAGGAAGCCCGGAAATAACGACGGTACTGGTACGAATCTGCGAAAAGGTCTGCTGAAATGTTGGCTGCTGCAATCCAATTGAGCGCTGTGCCCGGTGACGTCCCAGCGAATCTGCGAGCATGTGAACGACTGGCCGACGAGGCCGGACGAGCCGGTGCCCGAGTCATCGCGCTGCCGGAATTCTTCGCCACGGGAATCGGATTCCTCGACAGCATCGCCGAGTCGGCACTGCCCGCCGACGGCCCGGCCACCGACCTGTTGACCACGATCGCCGCCCGCTACGACGCACTGGTCGGAGGTTCTTTCCTATGTCGCGACACCGACGGGCACGTACGCAACGCCTACCTGCTCGCCGACTCGACCGGGATCATGGGCCGCCACGACAAGGACCTGCCGACGATGTGGGAGAACGCCCTCTACATCGGCGGGCAGGACGACGGCGTGCTGACCGCCGGCGACCTCCGGGTCGGTGCGGCCGTGTGCTGGGAGCTCATGCGCACCCAAACCGTTCGGCGACTGCAGGGCCGGGTTGATCTCGTGATGGCCGGATCGGGGTGGTGGTCGATCCCGCCCTGGCACCCCCGTCCGCTCTTCGAATACCTCGAGCGGTGCAACGCCGCCACGGCGCGACGGGCCGCCGCATCGTTCTCGCAGTACGTGGGAGCGCCGGTCGTGCACGCAGGCCACGCGGGCGAGCTGGAATGCCCGATGCCCTGGATGCCCGCCCGCTACCGTGGCCACTTCGAGGCGTCAACGCTGATCACAGCAGCGGACGGCACAGTGCTCGCAGAGCGCCCCCGCGAAGACGGCGAAGGCGTCATCTTCGCCGAGATCACCACAGGCGGGGCGGCACCCGTTCTGGAGACACCGGACCGATTCTGGTTGCATTCACGCGGCGCGCTACCCGCAGCGGCCTGGCACTACCAGCGCTGGCACGGACAGCGCTGGTACCACCGCCACACGAAGGCCGAAAGATGAGCATTCTGATACGAATCGGACTGCTGGAGCTGGCATTCGGGGCGACGTTCGGATGAGTGATCGCCGCCAATCACGCCATGCCCGAGCTGTTCGGCCACATCGACTGCGTCAGCCCCCGCCGCCTACTGCAAGCCCACATCGACTACGTGATCATGGGAGTGATCCTGATCGCGGTCGGGACGACCCCATCGGATCTGGCTGCTTGGATCGTGACGCTCATCGTCACCGGCACCCTGCTCAACCCAACCTTGTTACTGCCCTTGGCTTTTCGCGATAATCTGACCGACAGCCCCGGATACCGGATCAGCGCGGCCGAGCCCTGTTCGATCTGACGTTGCGGTTTCAGATCGAACAGAGGCTCGGCCGCGCTGACTAATCCGATGGAGAATCAGGCCTGCGAGGTACGCGGGTGGTGTGTGGGTGCGACGTCGTAGTCATACAGCCAGCCGAGGGTGCGCCTGGATGCCATGCGCCGAAAGATGACGGGCATGAGGGCTTCGGAGGCAAGGCGACCGATCGGGCCGAGCGTTTTGGAGCGGGCTCCGCGGCTGCCGTGTTTGACGACACGCTCGACCCGGTCGCGGCGGCGGTTTTCGAACACGCGCAACGCGTCCGGGATGGTCTCGGCCTCGGATAGGCAGCGGGCGACGGTGACCGCGTCCTCGATCGCCATCGATGCGCCTTGACCGGAACTGGGCGAGGCGCAGTGTGCGGCGTCGCCGATGATCAGCATCCCATCTCGATGCCAGGTCGGAACGTGTGGCACCAACTGGCTTATCCGCGGGTGCAGGTCGTGTTCGGTGGCCGAGATGATCTCGGCGGCGGGTGTGGCGTCGTCGGCGAACAACTCGATAAGGCGGCGTTTCCATTCGGTGGGCGACACGGCCGCCAGTTCGTCCCTAGTGGGTTCAGGTGCCGCGGGCACGTTGGCGAACCACCATGTCTGCCCGCCCGGTTCGCGGGTGTACCCGAAGAACGCGCGTTTGCCGAAAACCATGTTGAATTCCGACGGCGCGATGTGCACAGGCGGATTCGCCCGGCCGCCGAAGCCGAACAGGCCGGTGTAGCGGGGTGCGGGCGCGTCGGGGTCGATGATCGAGCGCAGCGCGGAGTGAATACCGTCGGCACCGATCAAGACATCGGATTCGACCTCGGAGCCGTCGATGAAACGAGCGACCACACCGTGGGCGGTGGGAGTGGCGTTGACCAGTCGTTTTCCGGTGTTCACCGGAACGCCCAGGCCGCGCGCCCGCTCGATCAGTGTTGACACCATACGCCCACGGCCGATGGTGAGGCCGGCGAGTTCGTCGTACTCCGAGCCGGCGAACGGCATAGTGCCCAGCGGCTTGGCACGTCCGCTCCACAATGTGATGGTCGGGACCGCGAAGCCGTGGTCGACGACCAGTTCCCGACAGCCGATGTTGTCCAGTGCGCGCAGACCATTGGCGGCCAGGCTCAGGAAAGCGTCGTCGGCGTTCTTGGCGGGGTTGGCGTGAGCCTCGTAAACCTCCACGGCGATTCCTGCCCGACGTAGGGCGATGGCGGTGGCAAGCCCGCCGATGCCAGCTCCGACGATCGCAACACGGTTGGGCACGGTAGTCTCCTCCACCAGTCTCTGTGACTAGTTCATTGAGTAATTCATTGATCTATTCACAGAGTGCCGTCGGAGCGGCTCTCGGTCAAGTAGACAAAGGAGAATCAGCCTATGACCAGGCAGGATGCGAACATTCGAGCGGACATCATCGCCGAACTTCTTGGTGCCGCACCGCGGGCCGCGTCCGATGCCGCCTTGTTTCAGCAAGCCTTGGCAGACCGGCTGGGCCTCAATCTCACCGAGCTCAAATGCCTGGGACCGCTGGCTGAGGGGCCCGCCACGGTCGGTGTGATCGCCGACCGTCTGGGTCTGACGTCAGGCGCGGTGACCCGGATGGTCGACAAGCTGGAGCGGACCGGCTACGTGCGTCGAGAACCGGACCCGCGCGACGGACGTAAGGTGCTCGTGATCGGCGCCCCGGAGCGGCTGCAGCAGGTTTCGGAGATGTATGGGGGCATGGCAAACGCTTGGCGCGAACTGTTGGTCGAATGCTCCATCGAGCAATTGGAGTTTCTGCGTGACTTGCTTATCCGCATGCGTGACGTGACAGCCGTCGAAATCACACGACTGCGTGGCTGAGCGACTTCAGCCTTGGCCGGTGGATCACAGCGCGGCCGACCGTCCTCACGATCCCCGAAACAGACACCGACCATCAACTCATCGCTGGCTGGTCAGAAGCGGCACATGGGGTCCAGCGACGCGAAAAGTCGCGCTAAAGGATTGAGGCTGGTGAGATCCTGGCGCCCCCGGTGCGGTCCCGGACGATTCTAGCCAGCCAGCCAGCCGGTGCCGGGTTTAAGGGCAAGCGGGACGTTGTGCCTGCACCTCGCGCAGGCGGCGATGGTCTCGGGGGTGTAGTGGTGCAACGATCCGGCGCTAATATGGCGCCTCGGAAAGCGAGTCCCGAGGCACCACGAAACTCGTTGTGCTCTTTGCTATTTCTTGCTGGTTCCGCTGTCGCCGCTTTCGCATCACCGCATGCCCTGGTGGACTTGAGGGTGTTGCGGGGAGTGTATGACCGGCTGCCGGCTTGTGGCGGACGCGCGTGGTCGGACTCCGGATCCGGGTTGGGTTTCCTCAGTTACTGGTGCAGATTGCGGTCGAACAGGGCCAGCAGTTCGCGGTAGTGCCGTTCGGCTGCTTCGGGGTCGTAGGCGGAAGTGTCGGCCTGGGTGTAGCCGTGTTGGGCTCCCTCGTAGACCTCGGTGCGGTGGCGGACGCCAGCGGCGGCGAGTGCCTTGTCGAACTGCGCGATGTGTTCCGGAGTCAGGTGGTGATCCTCGCCGGCGTGGGCGAAATACAGTTCTGCGGTGATGTTTCCGACGGTCAGGTGCGGACTGTCCGGGGTGTCGGTGACGAGTGGTCCGCCGTGGAATCCGGCCACCGCCGCGACCCGATCGGCGAACATGGCGGCGGCCATTACCGCCAGCCGCGCACCCATGCAGTAGCCGGTGAGGCCGACCTTCCCTTCGGCGACCTGCGGCGACGCTGCCAGCCACGCGAGGTAGGCACCGGCGTCCGAACGTAGGAGCTGCGGTGTCAGCTCGCGGATCATCGGGAAGACCTGCTGGAAGATCTCCGGCCGCTGCGCTGGGTCGATCAAGTCCGGCAGCTCGATCACCGGTGCCCGCCCGTGCCGGTAATAGGCGTTCGGAACCAGGACGGTGTAGCCGTGGGCGGCAATACGATCGGCCAGCGACCGCAGGCTGGGCCGCAGTCCGAAACCGTCCTGAATCACCAGCACTCCTGGATGGGCGACACCATCGTCGGGGGAGGCGACATATGCGTCGGCGACACCATCGGGTGTCTGCACGTCGACAGACATACCGTGCGTTGCAGTCATTATTGAATCCTTCTGTCGTAGTTGATGTCCTGTGATCAACACGACGAAGGCGGAGCCCGCGCAATACCGCAGAAACCTCGATCGACAAGCGGGCCGACACCGGCCTGCGCGGCGCTCAGAACA
Source organism: Nocardia sp. NPDC046763 (assembly GCF_040645495.1). Lineage (NCBI taxonomy): Bacteria > Bacillati > Actinomycetota > Actinomycetes > Mycobacteriales > Nocardiaceae > Nocardia > Nocardia sp. NPDC046763. Next base: position 117,674 of record NZ_JBEYYI010000030.1, read on the forward strand.
GCGCCGGGTAACCAATCCGTGTGTGGCGCAAGCCCGTCCCGGTAGTCATCGCCTCACACCGTAGCCGACCGGACAGGACCGATGCCAACTCCGAGGTCGCCATCGCCACCCGGTGACCTCGCCATTGACTTCGACACCGCACCGCCTCTCCGGTTCCCGACCGACGCCGCCGACGGCGCTTCCAGCGTCACCACCAACCCGGGCACGCACCGGGTGGCCTCGTCGATCGCGGCGGTGACGTAGGGGCGGCCGATCGGCAGCCGATGGAATTCGTCGACCACGATCACATCGGCCGGGGTGTGGTCGATCTGCACCCGCTCCGGCAGCCCCTCCACCGGCGGGTCGTGGCGACCTCGGTGGCGAATCGCGACGGGTGGCGGCGCCCGCCGCCGCGCCCGTGGTCAGGTATCGGGTGACCCGTCGGGACAGTCCTTCCGCAATGCGGGAAACCGGTTCAGGCGATGGTGTGGCCGCCACCGAACAGACCCGCGGGGTCCACCCGGTGTTTGACCGCCAGCAGCCGGGCGTGGTCCTGCTCGTTCCACAGGCCAGCCACCCGCTCCACTGTCGCGGGTCCGATGAGGTTGAACGGCACCGACACGCTGTGCCACGGCGCCACGGCGCCGACAATATCGTCGATCAAACCGGGAGTGACCGGTGATGTGTCCTCGGTCATGAGCCCGATGGCCGAGAGGCAGTAGGCGGCGTCCCGGCCGGTGACCGCGTTGGGCACTGCGGGCGGGCGCGCCATCGCGCCGCCGTGCAATCGCACTTCTACCAGCGGCACCGGGATGTCGCGGCCGGGCCCGGCGACCTCGAGTAGCGCATCGACGGCCGCCGGCGGCAGGCCGGTCAGGCCGGCGCCACCGTCCCAGAACGGCAGCGGATCGACCGGGTCCTGGTGGATGGAATCGACTGCGGTGTAGGGAATTTCCCGCACAGTGTCCAGCAGCGGCTCGGCGACCGCCCGCATCGGTGCGAGCAGTTCGGCCCCGGGGCCGGCGCCGTCGAGGTGGGCATAACGCACCTGCACGACGAACCGGCCGCGCAGCGGCTCGGGCAGGGCCGGGCTCGGCGGCAGACGCAGCAGTGCCACCGAGGCGGTCGAGACGCGCTCGGGCAGGCCGGTCGACCATCCGGCGAAGGCGTGCAGCACGTCGTGGGTGGCGGCGTCGGAGTAGAAGACCGACCCGCCGTACAGGTCGGCGACGGGCATCAGGTCGATCTCCAGCTCGGTGACGACACCGAAGTTGCCCTTGCCGCCGCGCAGTGCCCAGAACAACTCGGGATCGGATTCGGCGTCGATCGCATGCACCTCGCCCCGGCAGTCCACGAGGCGGGCGCGCCGCACGTGGTCGGCCGCGAAACCGTATGTGCGCGAAAGCGGGCCGCTGCCGCCGCCGAGGGTGTAGCCGATCGCGCCCACGGCGGACGACGAGCCGTTGATCGGGGCCAGACCGTAGGGCGCGGCCTGCTCGATGACCTGCGCCCACCGGGTGCCCGCGGCGATCGTTGCGGTTCGGGCCCCGGGGTCGATCCGCACGCCCGTCATCCGCTGCGTGGTGATCATCAGGGTGTCGCCCTCGACCGGGGCGTTGAGGCCGTGGCCGGTTGCGAGCACGCCGACCCGCAGGCCGTGGCGGGCCGCCCAGGCGACCGCGGTGGCGACGTCCTGCTCGTGCGCGGCCGAGATCAGGGCCGTCGGGTGGATCGGGAACGCCGGGTTGAACGGCGTGAGGTCCGGCGCGGGCAGCAGGGACCCGGCCAGGGCGGCCGTCAGCTCGTCGGTTCCAGGGATGCTCATCAAGGGGCGCTTTCATTCGGGCCGGTGTCCGCGGATCGGACGGCGGGTGTGGTCCCCACCTTCTGTGCGCCCTGGCCACCAGCGGTACCCCACGGCCGTGGGGTACCGGCACCCCAGAGATCTGGGGTGCTCCACGGGAGGCTGTGCGGGCATGATGGCGTGCAGTGAAGCCGATGTCATCCACGCATGCCGATCGTGTCCTCGCGCACCTCGCCCAACTCGCCGCGTCGGGCCTGGACGTGCGAGCCTTCGCCGATGCCGCCCTCGGCCTGCTGGCCCGAGCGGTGCCGTTCGGGTCGGCGTGCATGGCCACCGCCGACCCGGCGACTGGAATCCTGACCGGCACCACCAAATGGGGCGAGCTCACCCACGCCTCCGACACCGACTGGGCCCGGTTCGAGTACCAGGTGCCGGATGTGTACGACTTCCGGGATGTCGCCCGGCGACCGGGCCTGGTCACCTCGCTGCGCGCCGAGACCGCCGAGCACCCCGAACGTTCCGCCCGCTTCGCGCAGTATCTCCGGCCGGTCTGGGGTTTCGAGGACGAACTGCGTGCCGCGCTGCGGGCCGAGGACGGCACCGTCTGGGGCTACCTGGCCCTCTACCGCGCCGACCCGGCCCCCTTCAGCCTCGGCGAGCAGCAATTCGTCAGCGCCGCCGGGCCTTTCCTCGCCGTCGGGCTGCGCGCCGGGCTGCTCGTGGCGGCATCCGCCGATGCCGCGCTCAGCGCCCCCGTGGTCCTGGTGATCGACGCGGAAGGCGTTGTCAGTCAGGCCAGCCCCGGCGCCGAGGAACTCGCGGCAGATCTGGGTGCGGGCCCGCTGGCGGGACCCCTGTTGCCCGTCGCGCTGCGTTCCCTCATCGACGTCGCCAGAACCACGCGCGACCACGCGCAGACCGTCGTGCCCCGCACCCGGCTGCGCACTCGCTCTGGCCAGTGGCTCGTCGCCCACGCCGCACCGCTGCGCTCCCGCGACGGCACCGGCAGCGACGTCGTGGTGACCATCGAGGAGGCCCGTCCGCCGGAGATCGTTCCCCTGGTGGTGGCCGCGTTCGGCCTCACTCCGCGCGAACAGGACGTCGTGCGCCTCGTCCTACAGGGCCTGGGAACTGCACAGATCGCCGCAGCGCTGCATCTGTCGGCCTATACGGTCCAGGATCACCTCAAGGTCGTCTTCGACAAGGCGGGGGTGCGCAGCCGGCGCGAGCTCACCGCCAGGATCTTCTACGACCAGTACGCTCCGCGCATGGGCGGCCGGCTCGCACCCACCGGCTGGTTCGCACAGGACACGCGGTTGGGATAGGCCCGCGCGGTCCAGATCCGCGAAAAGTCACGCCGAGCCCTTGCATCCGCGCGAAAAGCAACGAAGTTCGCGTGACCTGCGCCGATGTTGGGCCGCACCGGTATCCGGGGGTAGTGGTGCAGGTCCCCGGAATCCGGCGGTTGCACCACTACCGCAGATAATTCACCGAGTCGCACCGACCTGCGGACCCTGTTTCCGAAGGTCGCGGGCCGACTATTTGATCTAGGGTCGATCGCGTCCGTGTACGACTGCCAATGTCGCACTGGCACACGGTCCGACGTTGCGATGCGCCTGCACGCGTGTCCGGATTGGGGTGTCCGAAGGATGGGCGCGGGCAGGCGCATCGGCATCGACCCCACAAGTGATGGAGCTGGCAGGTATTCGGCTCTCCGGAAGGCCCGGACGATGACGACGTGGGGCGTGTCCCTGACCGATCGTGCCGACTACCCCCGGGAAGAACCGGACCAAAACGAACCGGGGATTCGTTGCCGCAGTGCCCCCGCTGGAGGGTTACTGGATATAGCCGATGTTACGACAAGATCGGCATCCGTTGCAGTACAACCATTTTCACCTCCCCTTAGGAGGGATACCGATGCCTCCCGTTCTCACTTCGCTCACACCCAATTCCGGCCCTCGAGCGGGTTTCAACTCTGTGGTGATCACCGGCTCCGGGTTCAGCGGTGTCGGTTCTTTGACCGTGCGGTTCGGCGCGACGGCAACCACGTTCACCATCGACTCCGATACCCAGATCACCGCCATCGCCCCGGCTGGGACGGGCGCGGTGAACGTCACCGTCACCGCAAATCTGGACGGCACGAGCAACCCGCTGCCCTACACCTATGGCAGCGTTCTCTTTGTCACCGATGGCCTCAACCCGGGCGTGTTGTATTCGGTACCGGCAGCCGGCGGTGTGCCGACCGTCCTGGCGACCGGCCTGAACAAGCCTCGGGGTCTGGTTGTTTCCGGGAACACCGTCATCATCGCCGATTCCGGGAACAACAGGGTGGTGTCGGTGCCCACGACCGGCGGCCCGGTAACCCCTTTGGTGACCGGTCTGTCGAGCCCTGACGGTGTCGCCGTTTCCGGGAACACCCTCTACATCGCCGAAGAGGGGAGCAACAGCGTGGTGTCGGTGCCGATCGGCGGTGGTAGCCCCACCGTGGTCGCTACCTTCCCCACCAGCGCCGTCGGTGTTGCGATTCAAGTTCAGTGAGGCTGCTGAACTATTCGCGTGTTGTCTCCGGGGTAGTGGCGCAACCGGCCGAAATCCGGCGCTAACACAGTGATGCCCTGGGCGTCAGGCCCAGGGCATCCGAAAATGGTTGTGGCTGTTGCTATTTCTCACCGGACCACAGACCAGGAAAAGCAGCCTGACCAGCCTTCAGCGGCGTCGCCGGGTGGCGGGATCGGTGCGGGCCTGCCACGCCATCAGCGATTCCGCCGAGGAGATGGCGTATTCGGCCAGCGACCGCACCGAGGAGTCCCCGCTCATGCGCATCAGCATCGGCGTGGACGCCCCGTCCTCGGCGGCGTGGGTCAGCTTCGAATGCCGCAACTGGTGCAGCGTGAACGGGCCCCGGGCGAACTCGGCCGTGTGGTCCTCGAACACCTCGAGGGCCCACCGATACGACAACCACGCCCACCCGGTCGCGGGATCGACATCGGCCTTGGCCACACCGGGTTTGGCCTTGCGGTCGGTCAGGAACACCGGGCCGGTGCGGCGGCCGGCCAGCAGGCGCGGCAGCAGCCGGGTAGTGCCGGTCTGCCAGGCCACGATGTCGATCGCCCCGCCCTTGCGAACCACGGTCGCGCACCGGTTGGGCATGTCCAGATCCGGAACGTCCAGCGGCAGTATGTCTTCGACCCGGGCAACGGTCTCGTACAGCAGATGCCACAGCCTCCGCTCCCGCAGCGGCGCGTCACCGGTCAGGATCGCGGTGATCTCCTCACGAGTCAGCGCCTTGGAACGGTCCGGCGGCATCGACCGGGATACGAACCGCGACAACGGATCCCCGACCAGCCACCCCTGCGCGCCAGTATTCACATGCCGAGCGCAGTGCCGCCAGGCGCACGTTGAACGTCTGCGTGGACTTGTCACCCCACTTGAAGGTGAACCAGCCGCCCACGCGCTCCGGCTCCAGCAGGGCCGTAGCCGAATCGGCCCCGAAATTGGCGACCAGCGCGCCGAGCGCGGTCGCGTAGCCGCGGCTGGTGTTGGCGACCTGGATCGTGTCCAGGAAAGCGCGGGGCAGCGTCGGCAAGCCGCATCCTGCCATGCAGCACCCGAACCGCCCCGAGGTCCGGCCGACCTTCCGCCACAACGCCCTCCCCTCTACCGTAGATAAATTGCCGAGTCGGCCCCGGCCGGGCGAACCATCCCAGCACGTCTCGTGGCAACTCAGGGCCATCTACGACTGGTAAGGATCCGTATTCAACTGGTCTGTATTCGAAGGGGCAACCGTCTTGCTGGTTATGGGAACCTAGTCGCCATTCGAGCATGACGTCGTGCAGGCGGACCGCGCGGCGTCGTGGGCCGGTGGGAGTACTCGCCGCGAAAGTTCGGTGTCACGTGGCAGTTCACCGATCTGCGGGCGTGTGCGAGACTCATTGGACCGCAACAGGTATCGATTAGGACGCGAGAAGTCGGATGTCTTTCGAGCAGTGGAGCACGAGTTGGGAATCGGTACCCCTGTCCGAGGCAGTAGAGCGCTACGACATCTGTAAAGCCAGCGACAACCACGTGGAGGACCTGGAGGGACTCTTCGGGGAGGAGCCAGAGTGCTTCTTCGTTCACCAGGGTGACCTGACCATCGACGGGCCGTTGTCGATAGAGAACGATCCTGGTCTGGCGGAGGACACCGTTTACGTCATTGATGGCAACCTGACGGTCAACGGGCCGATGCGCTTTTCGAACGGAGACGTCTACACGCCGCTTTATGTCACTGGCTCGGTCACCGCGCAGCACCTGATGTGCCTCCTGGACAACAATCTTTTCATCGGCGGCTCGCTCACTGTCGGGGGCTTGCTGATGACGGAACTCTCCGACATGGGAATGCTCGTCGTACACGGTGCCGCATCAACGGGCGCGTGGTTCGAAACATGGGACAGGGGCGAGGTCATCTTCGTCGATGATCTGAAGGCCCGTCGGCTGCGGGTGTCCGAGGGCGAATACTTCGGATACTCCGACGCGGATGATGCGGCTGACGTCCTGTTGCCCGAGTTCTGGGACGGCGACATCGAAGATGCCGCGGAAAAGCTCTGGGCCGCCGCACTTGAAGGACGTCCCCTCCTGCGCCCCTGATTCCTGCCGGTTCGATCGGCAGCCGCGGACGAATGGCCGGGGTGAGCAGAACTGGTATCCGACATCGAGGATCGGTACTTCACTCACATTGTGCGGGAGGGGATCTCGATCATTCGCGGGCACGTTGAGCTGTTCGCCTCCATGGTCGAGTAGCCGTGCCACGTTGATGACGCGATGGTGGACCAGGCAGTCCGGATCTACGATCAGGCAGCTGTCGCAGATGACGTTCCAGTGATGGCCGCACTTCGACGTCTCCTTGCTGGTCATGGTTAGCCGAAGCCGCGTTCGAACGGCACTGCAGCGTGAGATTCTGTCCGGATTTTTCACGGTCAGGTGCCACTCGGTCATCGGCAGAAGCGGACGTTCCGCCGACCTCAGATCGGAACGGCCAGTTGATCTTCCGATCCCCCGCGCTGGCCGGTTCGGTCAGCGCGGTATGCGGCAATAGCGTGCGTTCACGGTGACAAGGCAGCCCCCGGCAGGCCTGAAGATCCTGGTCTACACCACAATGCCGTGCGACGCCGTCTCGAGAGACTGCGGTTCGATCGAGAAACCACTGTGCCCCCAACCGAATTACCAGGCGGGGGCACAGTCACTATCAGGTCCGGCACCGAGGTTCGGCGGTGCCACCCGCGAATCATGCGTTGGCGGTGCAGATTACATCGTTAATCGCCGTCGCCGACAGGTCCGCGGAACCGACATTGGCCAGCATGGCGCGCGGATAGACTCGGGAGAGACTGGAATAGGCCTCGCGGAGCGCGGACGCCCGGTCGCGGCCAGCGCCGCTGCCTACCGCGACGTCGTCTCCAGCGTCGTTCCGGTAGCAGTTACGGCGGCATCTCCGACTGCGCCGTTCTTGTGGCCTGGTCGGACGGCTGTGGCGCACTCGTGTACCAGCACCGATCGCCGACCCAGCCGCAAGGCCCACCGCCGCGACCCCGACGACGGCCTTACCCATGAACTTCATCAAGCATTTCCCTGTCAACCGCGGCTGCCCGCATTGACACTGGTGCCGTAGCTCCCCCGAGCATTCTGACCACTCTTTCCATCGGAGGCCTGCCGGATTTCGCCCGCAATGAGTTCACCAGCGTTGATTGTCTTGACCGTTGCACGGGTACGTGACGACCGGTGCGGGATCAGGGTTCGCCCCCTGAATATCGAGACAGAACCCGTTCATTCCACTACGGATCTGCAGGCTGTCGGCTGACGCTGTAGACGCTACGGTCAATGCGGCAATAACCATCATCAATAGAATGACAGATCTGCGAATGCCTTTCAGCACGTTCTTTCCCCCTCCAGTTGCAACCCCGCTGGCTGCAACTCCGATGGAGGCTAGCACAGCCACCCGGTGCCGTCTCGACAGTTTCTCCAAGCCCGAAACTTGACAAAAGACCCTGCTACGGTGGGCTTTCCGCTCTTCGGAGGCAGCTGGCGGAGCGGTGGATGGGTCTGAGCAGGTCTATAGGCAGTGCGTCGATCGGCGACCGTTTTCGAACGGTTGCCGCGTCCGACTGTTTGTCGAGCATCGTGCGAACCGTCGATAAGCGAACCCCAAGCTTTCGTTAACGCCGTCCTCGCAGAGTGGTCTTGTCAGACGACCAAGGGAGAACACAGTGAAGGCACTCGCGAGCACAGCCGTCATCGGCGGAGTCATTGCGGCGGCGGTCATCGGATTGGCCGGGTCGGCGTCCGCGACGGCGACGCCGGTGGTGAACACCTGGTGTCCACACAGCGAGTTGATGCATCCGACGTGGGACGTGAACACCGGGGAACCTGTCATCTGCGTCAACACCGGGATCAGCGGGTACATGTGGGTTCCCGACGCCACCCGCTGATTCCCGGCCACTGCCGCGAATTCACGTGGCGACCTTTCGGGGCCATGTCGGTAAGCGAATCTGGCTGTGCCCCAGTGACCGAAGCGTCCAGTCGACGCAATCCGCAGCAGTGGCGGACGCCCGAAAAGCATCTCCGCTGCCAGATTCATCGAGCGGCAGACCGGTAGCTGGGCTGATTTCCCGGGCGGCAAGCCGCTCGGTCATCGGCACTACCGTGCACTGACGACATCAGGTCGGCGGGCTCAGATGCCCCCTGCCCGTTGATCTTCCACGCATACCGCGCTGCCCGGTTCGGTCAGCGCGGTATGCGGCACTATGGTGCGTTTGTCCCAGGCGGTCGCGGTCGAGCATTGGATGGGGAAAACCCGTTGGGCCGTGCCATGATTGAGCACATGACAACCGGAAAGGCCAATGGCTGATAGTCGCAACCTCACGCTTCACGCAACTCTGCCGGAGCGCTACGCACGATTCGATGTCCTCGCCTCCACTATCGACCACCGTGGTCGGCTACTAGCCTTGCTTGTCGATTCCGCCCAGGAAGAGGCGGCGGCCTTGCCGTGGCGCCGTCGTGGGCCTTGGGAGCCACCGATACCACTTTTTGACGCGACCGTCGTCATCTGCGACGGGGACGACGAGCACCAGATCCCGCTCTACGGCCTCGATCAATGGTTCTCCACAATCGATGCCTTAGCCTCGATCCACCGATGGGCTTGTGCCCGTCGGTGTTTGATCAATGAGAAAAGTGTCCTTCGAGCTGGGATGATCACTGTTGTCTAGGCAATGA
>NZ_JBEYYI010000031.1:0-114194 GCF_040645495.1 Nocardia sp. NPDC046763
TTTCGGGTGAATTCGTCGCGGTCGGCAGTGGTGACAGCATCGGTTGTGGGGTTGTTCGGGCACGACGGCCGATCTCCCGCAGACATACCTATTTCCGGGACTTGCCCTTTTCCGGCTCTTGCCTCGATCCGCCGGCACCGTGTCGGGCATGGCAGACGTTGTCACCCGGGAACCAGCAGCATCCTCGGAGTGCGGTCACGGCCGGTCGCGAGCATTTTTTCGCGATGGTCCGACCACCCGAGTGGAGATATTCTGGCTGGTGTCCGCTGCTGGCGATTTGCGAGTTATCGATGTCTGAAAGTGATCCGTTCGAAACGCAGCGTGATGCCGGTCCCGACGTCGTCACGGAGTTGCGTGCTGCCGGGTTCGACGACGCCCACCAGATCGGCCGGGGCGGTCTCGGGGCTGTTTACCGGTGCACCCAAGTTGCCGCTGACCGCACGGTGGCGGTGAAGATCCTCACCGGTGAACTGGAGGAGGACCGGGCCCGGTTCCTTCGCGAGCAGCGGGCGATGGGTCCTCTCACCGGGCATCCGAACATCGTCAGCATGCTGGAGGTCGGGCAAACGGGCAGCGGCCGCCCTTATCTGGTCATGCCGTACTTTTCCCGGGGCTCGCTGGGTGAACGTATCCGGGACGACGGTCCGCTGTCTCTCGCGGACACGCTTCACATCGGGGTGAAGATCGCGGGGGCGCTGGAATCCGCACATCGAGCGGGAGTTCTCCACCGCGATATCAGGCCGGCGAACATTCTGCTCACCGACTACGGCGAGCCGGTGTTGACCGATTTCGGCATCTCCCACGTCTCTGACGAGTTCGAGACGGAAGCCGAAATCACCACCGGCTCGCCGGTCTTAACCGCGCCCGAGGTGCTGGGTGGACAGGCCCCCAGCCGTGGCTCGGACGTCTACGGGCTGGGAGCCACATTGCTCTGTGCGCTCACCGCTCACGTCGCGTTCGATCGCCGCGGTGGTGGGCAGGCGGTGGCCGGGTTCGTGCGGATCACCACCCCGTCGAATCCCGACCTCTGTGAAATCGGTATCCCCTGGGACGTACGCGCAGTGATCGAGGCGGCCATGTCTCCCGACCCGCACAACCGCCCTGCCGCAGCGGTATTGGGCGAGCAACTGCGTCGAATACAGCTCCAGCACGGTTTCGCGGTCGACGAAATGGCGGTGCGCGACGAACCGGGCTCCGAACCCGAATCGTTGGTGAGTTCGGAACCATCGGTGCCGCAAGGAGTTCCGCGTATCCGCAGCGACGGATTGCATGAGGGCACCGGAAATCTGCCGCTCGAGCTGACCAGCTTCGTCGATCGACGGACCCAGTTGTCCGAGGTCGGCAATCTGCTGGCCGGGTCACGTCTGGTGACCTTGACCGGGATCGGCGGGATCGGAAAGTCAAGGCTCGCACTGCGAGTCGCTCACAAGGTTCGGCAGAAGTTCGTGAACGGGGCGTGGCTGGTCGAGTTGGCGGAGCTGCGCGATGACGCATTGCTGCCCGATGTGGTGGCTGCTGTCTTCGGACTACGAAGCCAAGGTGTCATATCCGTGCTCGACACGCTGGTGGAGGCGCTGGCGCCGTATGATCTGCTGCTGGTGCTGGACAACTGTGAGCACGTGATCGACGCGGCCGCGAAGCTGTCGGAGGCGCTGCTGCTGGCGTGTCCGAATGTGCGAATTCTGGCGACCAGTCGCGAAGCACTGGGGATCGGCGGGGAGGCCGTGTATCCGCTTCAGCCGCTCGGGATTCCCGATTCGACCAATGAGCGGGCGCTGGCTCACAGCCACGCAGTGACACTGTTCGTCGAGCGGGCTGCCGCGGCGGTGCCGGGGTTCGAGATGACCGAAGCGAACCAGCGCGGCATTGCCCAGATCTGCACCAGGCTGGACGGATTGCCGTTGGCGATCGAGCTGGCCGCGGCGCGTCTGCGCACGATGTCGGTCGAGCAGATCCAGACCCGGCTGACAGACCGGTACGCCCTGTTGACCCGGGGTGGCCGGGGAACGCCGAAGCGGCAGCAGACGCTGTGGTACTGCATCAGCTGGAGCTACGACCTGTGCACACCCGACGAGAAGCGGCTGTGGGCTTGCTTGTCCGTGTTCGCCGGCGGCTTCGAACTCGACGCCGTCGAGCAGGTGTGCGCCGATGACATGACCGAGTCCCAGGTGCTCGATACGTTGTCCGCGCTGGTGGACAAATCCATCCTGGTCCGGCAGGAAGCCGGTGGGGCGGTGCGTTTCCGGATGCTCGAGTCGGTGCACGAGTTCGGCCGGGAGAAGGCCGAGGAGTCCGGCCAGTTCCCGGGCCTGCACTGGCGGCATCGGGACTGGTGTGAACGACTGGTACGCGAGGCGGATGCCAATTTGATCGGTCCGCATCAACTGGATTGGGTTGCCCGGCTCGAGCGGGAACTGCCGAATCTTCGAAAGGCATTGGAATTCAGTTTGTCCGAGTCCGACGAGGGCGGGCTCGGGATGATCACGAACCTGTACCTGTTCTGGGGCTTGCGCGGGCGGCTCCATGAGGGCCGTCGCTGGTATGAGCGCGTGCTCGGCCATTCGGTCGACGGTCGGACCACGGATCGAGCCAGGGCGCTCTTCGCCGCCGGCAGCATCGCGGGTTTGACCGGCGACCTGCAGACCGCGAGCGACCGGTTCGCGGAACTCCGCGTACTCGCCGAGCAGACGGTGGAGCCGCTGGTCGGAGCCTTGGTCAACCACGCCGAGGCAAATCAGGCGCTCGCCCGCGGCAACGTCGGTGAGTCCGACGCGGCTGCCCTCCTGACCGATGTGGTCCGCAGCTACGAGGCGTGCGGTGAGCTCGGAATGCAGTTGGATGCCCGGCTCTCCCTCGGCTGGGCCTACGCCCTGGGGGGCGATGCTGCCCGGGCCGTCGCCTGCCACGAAAAGACGCTCGCCATGACAGCGGCCTGCGGCGAGACGATCTATCGATCATGGGCGTTGTTCGCGGCGGGCTTCGCCGTTTGGCGCTACGGCGACGTCGAACGCGCCAAGCGCCTCTTGGAGGAAGGCGTTCGACTGTCCGCTCTGCTGGCCGATCCGCTCGTCGCCGCGGGTTGTCTGGAGACGCTGGCCTGGATTGCTGCCGACGGGCACGAGGCCCGCCGTGCGGCTGTCCTGGTGGGCGCGGCGGACAAGTTGGGGCGCCTCGCCGGCACCGCGACGCTCATGGTCCCCGATCTGCTCGCATACCGCGCCGAGTGCATGCAGAGCAGCCGCAATGCGCTCGGCGTGCGTGCCTTCGATCGGGCCCGCCAGGAAGGTTCCGCGATGAGTCTCGACTCGGCCGTACGGCTCGCGCTCGGCGAACCTTCCCCCACGGCCGATACTGCGCAGCAGCAGCTGACGAAGCGTGAACGGCAAGTTGCCGACCTCGTCGCGGAAGGTCTGACGAACAGGGCGATCGCGACCCGTCTTGTGATCTCACAACGCACCGCACAGGGGCACGTCGAACACATCCTGGTCAAGTTGGGATTCACCTCGCGCGCACAGATAGCGGTTTGGGCGGCAGAGCATTCCGGCGGCAGTCCGGGATGACCGCCCGGCGTATCGCTGTGGTGTCGGTCGCGCCGAGTTGTCCCCCGAGCCGGTGGTGCAGCGAATAATTCGGCTGTGACACAAGGCGGTGAGGCCCCTCCGGACAATGCGAAGATCCTCGAACGGGTGATGGGCGCGGGTCGCCCACAGCGCGTCGGTAGCTTCCGCTTCTGGTTCGGTGACCAGCGGTGGGAATGGTCCGATGAGGTGGCCGTGATGCACGGGTACCAGCCGGGATCCGTGCTGCCGACCACTGATCTGCTGCTCTCACACAAGCATCCCGAGGATCGTGGGCAGGTCGCCGGTACGATCGCGGGTTCGGCGAACGATGCCCTGCCGTTCTCGAGCCGGCACCGCATCGTCGACACCGGTGGGAGCGTGCACGACGTGATCGTGGTGGGCGATCGGATGGTCGACGGCCAGGACCGGGTGGTCGGATCGGCCGGCTACTACATCGACGTGACCGAGGCTCTCGCCGAACACCGTCAGGAGGCCCTCGACGACAGCCTGCCCGAGCTGTATGCCGCGCGCGCGGTGATCGAGCAGGCCAAGGGGGCGATCATGCTGGTCTACGGTGTCAGCGCCGAGGCGGCGTTCCGCGTGCTCACCTGGCGATCGCAGGAGACCAATACCAAGCTGCGCACGCTGGCCGCGCAATTGATGGAGGACCTGCAGGCTCTGGCGGATGGGGCGAAGCCGATTCGCACCCACTTCGACCATCTGCTGCTGACCGCCCACGAGCGAGTACCCGGGCGATGAACCCCTGGCGGTTCCCGGGCCGCACCACGCGGTACGCGCACAATCGGTTGCTCGAACGGCGAGCGCGGGTTTACCGTCAGAGGATTCGGTGTGCGTCGATTGGCAGATCGTGGCATCAACAACGCAGCAGCGCAGGCCCTTTCGCTCGTTGACGAAGCGCCTGGCGCTGACCCGGCAGGAATCGCTGCGACTGGCGGCGATGGCCGGGGTGATCGTCGGCCTGCACGTGCTGGGCTGGTTCACGCTGGTCGCGTTCGTGGCCCCGCAGCATCTCAGCGTCGGTGACCGCACCCTCGGTATCGGAGTCGGCCTGACCGCATACACCCTGGGTATGCGGCACGCGTTCGACGCCGACCACATCGCCGCCATCGACAACACCACCCGCAAGCTCATGCACGATGGGCAACGGCCGCTGTCGGCGGGATTCTTCTTCTCCCTCGGACATTCCACGGTCGTCTTCGGGCTGGCCCTGCTGCTCTCGCTGGGCGTGCAGGTCGTCGTCGGGCCGGTCGAGAACGACTCCTCGGCGCTGCATCACTACACCGGACTGATCGGCACGACCGTATCCGGGGCGTTCCTCTACCTCATCGCGATCCTGAATCTCGTTGTGCTGGTGGGTATTCTGCGGGTCTTCGGGCGGATGCGCGGCGGCGGCCACGACGAGGCCGAGCTGGAGCAGCAGCTGGCGCAGCGCGGCCTGGTGAATCGGCTGCTCGGGCCGATGACGAGGTCGGTGACCAAGCCCTGGCAGATGTATCCGATCGGGCTGCTGTTCGGTCTCGGCTTCGACACCGCCACCGAGGTCGCGCTGCTGGTATTGGCCGGCACCAGCGCGGCGGTGGGCCTGCCCTGGTACGCGATTCTGTGTCTGCCGATTCTGTTCGCCGCCGGTATGAGCCTGCTGGACACCATCGACGGCGGCTTCATGAACTTCGCCTACGGGTGGGCTTTCGCCAAACCCGTGCGCAGGGTCTACTACAACATCACCGTCACGGCGCTGTCCGTCGCGGTCGCCCTGATCATCGGCACCATCGAGCTGCTCGGCCTGCTCGTGGGCCAACTCGGGTGGACCGGCGGCGTCTGGGATTGGGTCGGCGGACTCGACCTCGAGCTGGTCGGGTTCCTGGTGGTCGGCCTGTTCGTCCTCACCTGGGCCATTGCCCTGCTGGCCTGGCACTACGGCCGCCTCGAGGAGAAATGGACCACCGCGCGGCAACCTGGCGCCGAGGAATGAACAGCGAGGGCGCCGGTGGGCTCGGGTGGTGTGCGGGGTAAAACTCGGGAGTAGCTTGGTAGGGGTCCTTCTCGGTAGCGGTTCTTCTCGACGAGACGAGTTCGTTGTGCACGAGATGGCGATTACCCAGAGTGTCATCGATGCCGTCGGCGAACACGCGGCCGGCCGCACCGTTCACAGCGTGACGCTCGAGATCGGCGCACTCTGTGCCGTCGTCCCCGATGCCCTGCGTTTCTGCTTCGAGCTGGCCGCCGAGGGAACCGTCGCGGCGGGCGCACGTCTGGATATCCATCTCGTTCCCGGCACGGCCCGGTGCCGGGCCTGCGGCCGGGACTTCGTCCTGCCCGATCCTGTGCTGCTGTGCCGTTGCGGCAGTGCGGATGTCGAGGTGACCGCCGGGCGGGAGCTGCGAATCCGATCCATGGAGGTGAGCGACCCATGTGTGCTACCTGCGGATGCGGTGGCGAGACGGGCGGACTGATCACCGTCCCGCACCAGCACGGCCCGGGCGAAGACCACGCCCATCACGACCATGACGACCCTGCCCATCACGACCATGGGCACCCGGGGCACGACCATGCCGGCCACGAACACGGCGCGGACCATGTGCACCTGCCGATCACCGAGACCGTGACGCTGGAACAGCGGGTCCTGGCCAAGAACGACCGGCTGGCACAGGAGAACCGGGCCTGGCTGGCCGAACGCGGCATCCTCGCGCTCAATATGACGAGCTCGCCGGGCGCGGGTAAGACCACGCTGCTGGTGCGTACCATCCGGGAGTTCGGTGCGGGACCGATCGCTGTCATCGAGGGGGATCAGGAGACCCTGCTCGACGCCGAGCGGATCATGGCCACCGGATGCACGGTGGCACAGATCAATACCGGTGCCGGCTGTCATCTGGACGCGGCCATGACCCGGCGCGCCCTCGACATGCTCGCACCGGAGCCCGGCAGCCTGCTGTTCATCGAGAATGTCGGAAACCTGGTGTGCCCGGCGCTGTTCGATCTGGGGGAGAGGGGCAAAGTCGTGGTGATCTCGGTGACCGAGGGCACCGACAAGCCGCTGAAGTACCCGCACATGTTCTCGGTGGCGACCCTGGTGCTGATCAACAAGATCGACCTGTTGCCCTATGTCGACTTCGATCCGGTCCGCTTCGGTGAACTCGCGCGATCGGTGAATCCCGCAGTCCGGATCCTGGAGATCTCGGCGTCCACCGGGGCGGGTCTCGGGCAGTGGTACGAGTGGCTGTCCGGACAGCGCGTGCCGGTCCGGTGAACTCTTGAGGCGGTCTCGGGCCGGGCCTAAACTTACGTGATCAGGCTCACATCCCGGTCGGTCGTTTTCGAGAAAACGGCGACGTCCGATCGCCTGGCATTTCGCTTCGAAGGGTGGCACGTTTTCATGCCGACTAAAGAAGCAGTCAATGCGGAGCAGACGCTGATTCACGTTCTCTGGATCAACGCGGGACTCAGTTGTGATGGCGACTCGGTGGCCCTGACTGCCGCCACCCAGCCCAGTGTCGAGGAGATAGCTCTCGGATCCCTGCCTGGCCTGCCCAAGATCGCCGTTCATTGGCCACTCATCGATTACGAATGTGGCCCGGCCGGGGGAGCCGACGACTTCCTCGAGTGGTTCTTCAAGGCCGATCGGGGCGAGCTCGAGCCCTTCGTCCTGGTCGTCGAGGGGTCGATCCCGAACGAGCGCTTGCACGTTGAGGGCTACTGGTGCGGGTTCGGCAACAATCCCGAGACCGGCCAGCCCATGACCACCAGTGAATGGCTCGATCGGCTGACCCCGAAGGCGACCGCGGTGGTCGCGGCCGGCACCTGCGCGACCTACGGCGGCATTCACGCCATGGCCGGCAATCCGACCGGCGCCATGGGCGTCCCCGACTACCTGGGCTGGGAGTGGAAGAGCAAGGCCGGCATACCAATTGTGTGCGTGCCGGGTTGCCCGATCCAGCCCGACAATCTCTCCGAGACCCTGACCTACCTGCTCTACATGGCCACCGGCCAGGCCCCGATGATCCCGCTCGACGAGGCACTGCGCCCCAAGTGGCTTTTCGGTGCGACGGTGCACGAGGGCTGCGATCGCGCGGGCTATTACGAGCAAGGTGATTTCGCCACCGAATACGGCTCGCCGAAATGCATCGTGAAATTGGGCTGCTGGGGGCCGGTCGTGAAATGCAATGTCCCCAAACGCGGTTGGATAAACGGCGTCGGCGGTTGCCCGAATGTCGGTGGTATCTGTATCGGTTGCACCATGCCGGGATTCCCGGACAAGTTCATGCCTTTCATGGACGAGCCACCCGGCGGCAAGTTGTCCTCCACCGCGTCGGGTTTGTACGGCTCGGTGATTCGCAGTCTGCGGCACATCACCGGCCGCACCGTGGACAAGGAGCCGAGCTGGCGGCACAAGGGAGACAAGCTGGATTCCGGCGCGGTCCGGACCTGGTAGGGAAGGCAATCCGATGACCGAGATCATTCCCGAGCCCTCGCACCGCACGATCGAACCGGATTCTCTCGTCGAGATGGCATGGGATCCGATCACCCGCATCGTCGGCAGTCTGGGCATCTACACCAAGATCGATTTCGAGAACCGGGAGGTGGTCGAGTGCCACAGCACCTCCTCGATCTTCCGTGGTTACTCGATCTTCATGCGCGGCAAGGATCCTCGTGACGCGCACTTCATCACCAGCCGCATCTGCGGCATCTGCGGTGACAACCACGCCACCTGTTCGTGCTACTGCCAGAACATGGCCTACGGGGTGAAGCCGCCGAATCTGGGCGAGTGGATCGTCAATATGGGTGAGGCCGCCGAGTACATGTTCGACCACAACATCTTCCAGGAGAACCTGGTCGGCGTGGACTTCTGCGAGAAGATGGTGTCCGAGACCAACCCGGGCGTGCTGGCCCTGGCCGAGAAGACCGAGGCGCCGCACGCGCAGGCGCACGGTTATCGCACCGTCGCCGACATCATGCGGGCGCTCAACCCCTTCACCGGCGAGTTCTATCGCGAGGCGCTGCAGGTCAGCCGCTACACGCGAGAGATGTTCTGCCTCATGGAGGGCCGGCACGTGCACCCGTCGACGCTGTACCCCGGCGGGGTCGGCACGGTCGCCACCATCCAGTTGATGACCGACTACATGACGCGGCTCATGCGCTACGTCGAGTTCATGAAGAAGGTCGTGCCCATGCACGACGACCTGTTCGACTTCTTCTACGCGGCGCTGCCCGGCTACAACCGGGTCGGCCTGCGGCGCACGCTGCTGGGCTGCTGGGGCTCGTTCCAGAATCCGGAGGTGTGCAACTTCGCCTACAAGGACATGGAGAACTGGGGCAACGCGATGTTCGTGACCCCCGGCATCGTGGTGGACGGGAAACTGATCACCCACTCACTGCTGGACATCAATCTCGGTCTCCGAATCCTCTTGGGCAGTTCGTATTACGAGGACTGGACCGACCAGGAGATGTTCGTGAAGAACGATCCGCTGGGCAATCCGGTGGACCGCCGCCACCCCTGGAATCAGCACACCAATCCCAGCCCGCAGAAGCGCGACCTGGACGACAAGTACAGCTGGGTGATGTCGCCACGCTGGTTCGACGGCAAGGATCATCTCGCGCTCGACACCGGTGGCGGACCGCTGGCACGACTGTGGTCCACCGCCCTGTCGGGGCTGGTCGATATCGGCTATGTGAAGTCCACCGGCCACAGCGTGCAGATCAATCTGCCGAAGACGGCGCTCAAGGGTCCGGTCGAATTGGAGTGGACGATACCGGCTTTCGGCAGCAACACCATCGAGCGCAACCGCGCGCGCACCTACTTCCAGGCCTACGCCGCGGCGTGCGCGCTGCACTTCGCGGAGCAGGCGCTCGAGGAGATCCGGGCCGGGCGGACCAAGACCTGGGAGCATTTCGAGGTGCCGGACGAGAGCATCGGCTGCGGTTTCACCGAGGCCGTGCGCGGTGTGCTGTCGCACCACATGGTGATCCGGGACGGCAAGATCGCCAACTACCATCCGTATCCGCCCACACCCTGGAACGCCAGCCCGCGCGACAGTTTCGGAACCCCGGGACCGTACGAGGACGCGGTGCAGGGACAGCCGATCTTCGAGGAGAACGATCGGGAGCACTTCAAGGGCATCGACATCATGCGCACCGTCCGCAGTTTCGATCCCTGCCTGCCCTGCGGCGTGCACATGTACCTGGGTGGTGGCAAGTCCTTGGACCTGCTCCACTCACCCACCCAGGCGATGACCGCTGAGTAGCGGTCGAGCCGGTACCGGGAGGCGAGCGCGGTGAACGACCGATCCGAGGACCGCCGCGCTCAGGCCGCGGACACCGATCGCTGGCGCGAGGCCGGCGAGCGGATCGACACCCTACTGGGTGCGATTTCCGCCGCCGGGCCCGTGGCGCGGGAGCGCGCCGAGGAACTGGTCGGTGAGATCGTCGGCCTGTACGGTGCGGGGCTCGAGCGGACCATCCGGCTGCTCGATCCCGAGACCGTCGAACGGCTGGTGGCCGACGACCTGATCGCCAGCCTGCTGCTGGTACACGGACTGCACCCGCACGACACGCTCACCCGGGTGCGTGCGGCGCTGGACGGGGTGCGCCCGTACCTGGGCTCGCACGGTGGCGACGTGACGGTGGTGGCGGTGACCGACGGCGTGCTGCGGCTGGCTTTCACCGGCAGCTGCCGCAGTTGCCCGTCCTCCGCGGTGACCCTGGAGCTGGCGGTGGAGGATGCGGTGCGTGCCGCCGCGCCGGAGATCGAGACCATCGAAGTGGTTGCGTCCGAAACGGATTCGAATACCGGCGTGATTCCGGCCGAGTCGCTGCTGGCCCGCGTCCACGCCAACGGCGAGCACGGCGGACACTGGATCGGGGCGCCCGAGCTGGCACAGCTCGGCGCGGGTGAGGTGGGTGGTTTCGCGCTGGCCGGCGCGGCCGTCGTGGCCTGCCGGGTCGGCGACGAGCTGTTCGTCTACCGCGATCACTGTCCGTCGTGCGGGAATTCGATGGCGGGAGCGGCGCTGCATCGCCGGGCCGGGTTCGGGGCCGGCGCGGCCGTGCTGCGCTGCCCGGTCTGCCGGGCCCACTTCGACGTCGTGCACGCCGGCGCGCGCCTGGACGGCGACGGTCATCTGGAACCGCTCCCGGTCCTGATCCGTTCGGGCACACCGCAGGTGGCGGTGCCGATGGAGGCGGCCGGATGAATCCCGCCTTCGGCGTACTGCGCAGGCTCGCGACTTCCCGGCCCGTCCCGGCGCCGGCGGGGGAGCGGTGTGAGATGTGCGGTGAGGCCATCGCCGACACGCACGGCCATGTCGTGAATATCGAGGGCAGGCAGCTCATGTGCGTCTGTCGGGCCTGCTATCTGCTGTTCACCGACCGCACCGCGAACCTGCGGTATCGCGCGGTCCCGGATCGCTGCCTCGCCTTCCCCGGGGTCAGCATCGGCCCGGGGGAGTGGGATGCCCTCCAGATTCCGGTCGGCCTGGCCTTCTTCTTCCGCAACTCCGCCCTCGGGCGCACGGTGGCGTTCTATCCGGGTCCGGCCGGTGCCACTGAATCCGAGCTGCCGATGGACCAGTGGAGTGCGATCCTGGACCGGCATCCCGAACTCGCACAGGCCGACGACGATGTCGAGGCCGTGCTGATCCACCTGCCCGAGCATGGCGGCGCCCCGACCTGCCTGCTGTTGCCGATCGACGCCTGCTACGAATTCGTCGGGCGCATGCGGTTGCTGTGGCGCGGATTCGACGGCGGGCAGGAGGCCCGCCGCTACATCGAGGAATTCCTCGCCGCCATGACCGCCCGGGCCCGCGTCGCGGGAGGAACGTCGTGAGCCCGGCGTACTCGATCACCTTCGCGGTCCTGGGCATCCGGCCCGAACCGTATGCCGTGACGCCGACCCTGACGGCGCGGATCGGCATCGCCGCGCTGTCCGAGGAGCCCGTGCACGCCATCGCCCTGCGCGCACAGGTGCGTATCGACCCGAACCGGCGCTCCTACACCGACGAGGAGGGTGCGGGCCTGACCGATCTGTTCGGTCCCCGGGAACGCTGGTTCGACACCCAACGCTCCTTTCTGTGGATGCATTGCGCGACAATGGTTCCCGGCTTCTCCAGCGGTGGCACCGAGGTGGATCTGCCGATGCTGTGCACCTACGACCTCGAGGTCGCGGGTTCGAAGTACCTGCACGCGCTGCGCGACGGCACGATACCGCTGTCGTTCCTGTTCAGTGGCACCGTGTTCATCAGGGGCGCAACCGGTTTCGCGGTGCAGCAGGTGCCCTGGGACCGTGACGACAGGTTCGACATGCCGGTGTCGGTGTGGCGGGATCTGATGGCCGCGCACTTCCCGGACACGGGCTGGGTGCGGTTGTCGCGGGAGACACTGGATGCGCTGTCCGCCTTCAAATCCGGTCGCGGCCTGCTCGGATACGACCAGGCGGTGCGCGAGTTGCTCGCCGCGGGAGGTGCGTGATGAGCGTCGACGGCGACGCCCGGGCGGCGGCGCGCGCGGTGGCCGACGCGGTGCTCTACGAGGGGTACCTGCTGTACCCGTACCGGGCGAGCGCCCGGAAGAACGTGTGCCGCTGGCAGTTCGGTGTGCTCGGACCCGAGCGGGCGGCCGCCGACGGGCTCGGTGAGGATTCCGAGCTGGTGACGCAGTTCCCGGTCACGGCCGGCGAGTCGGCGCGGATCAGCGTCACGGTGCGGTTCCTGCACCGGCAGCGGCGCACGGTCCGCAGCCCGGACGGCGCCGCCGTCGCGGAACTCCATGCCGCCGGGCGGTCCTGGCTGAGCTGGGACGAGGCCGTCGAACATGAGCATGACATCGGCCCGATACCGCTGGTACACAGCGTTTTTCCGTTCACCGTCCCCGGCGCCGAAGAGAGTGCGGCGATCAGTGACGACACCGGCGGCGTGGTCGGCACGATGTCACGCACCCGGGAACCGCTCCGTGGCGAGCTCGAACTGTCGGTGGACGCCGTCGGCGGCTACCGCCGTGTGGGTATCGTCCTGCGCAATACCGGCGCGGCCGCCACGGATCCCGATGACGCGCTGGCCCGCTCGCTGCTGGGCGCGCACCTGATCGCCGAGCTCGACGGCGGGCTGTTCCATTCGCTCACCGATCCGCCCGCCGATGCCGAGGCTGTTGTCGAAAGCTGTTGCCAGCAACGCTGTTTCCCGGTGCTGGCGGGCCCGCCCGGCCAGCAGGAGCTGCTGCTGGTCTCCCCGATCATCCTCTACGACCATCCCGAGATCGCCCCGCAGAGCCAGGGCCCGCTGTTCGACTCCACCGAGATCGACGAGATCCTGGCGCTGCGCGTGCTGACCATGACCGACGAGGAGAAGCGGGAGGCGCGCGCCACCGACCCGCTTGCCGCCGAGATCATCGATCGCTGCGACAATCTCGACGCCGAGCAACTGGGATCCCTGCACGGAGTGCTGCGGGAGGACCCGTCCCCGCGGGTGCTGCCCACGCTGGCCGACGGTGTCGACTGGTGGGATCCGATGGCCGACAGTGCCGTCGCGCCCGACACCGACGCGGTGGCGGTGGCCGGGGTGCTGGTGCGCAAGGGCAGCCGGGTGCGGTTGCATCCCGGGCGCCGCGCCGACGCGCAGGACCTCTTCTACGCCGGCCGCACCGCCAGGGTGGTCACGGTGCACGAGGACGTGGACGGCGGGGTGCACGTCGGCGTGGTCGCCGAGGACGACCCCGCGGCCGAATTGCACGAATGGTACGGGCGCTACCTGTACTTCGCCCCCGATGAGATCGAGCCGCTGGACGGCTCGCCCGAGTGAAAGGAAGGGCCGGAGATGGCAACGGTAGGAGTGGTCGCGATAGTGATCGTCGCTGCGGCCGCGGTGGCCGCGGTCGCTGTGGGTGTCGTGTCCATCCCCGATATCCGCAGGTACTTCCGGATACGGCATATGTGAGCGGGTGATCGCACGACACGGGTGCTGGTCGCCGGGATCGGCAATATCTTCCTCGGCGACGACGGATTCGGACCGGAGGTGGTCCGGCGGCTGCCGCCGGACCACCACCCTGACGTGCGCGTCACCGACTACGGTATCCGGGGCCTGCACCTGGCCTACGACCTGCTCGACGGATGGGACGCGCTGGTGCTGGTGGACGCGATCCCCGACCGCGGCGCACCCGGACGCGTGGAGGTCCTCCGTGCCGAAACCGGCGGCGGCGCCGCCGGATTCGACGGCCACGCCATGCACCCGGAGGCCGTCTTCGAGACCGTGCGCGCACTCGGCGGCGCGGTGCCGCCGACGGTCGTGGTGGGGTGCCAGGTGTGCTCGGTCGCCGAGCGTATGGGACTGACCGAGGTGGTCGCCGCCGCCGTGCCCGCCGCGGTCGCCGCGGTCGGCGACGTACTGGCCGAACTGCTCGCCCGGCAGGAGGTGTGACCCGTGTGCCTCGGAATTCCCGGCCTGGTCGTGGAGCTCCTCGACGGCTACAACGACCAGATCGCGCTCGTCGACGTTTCGGGGGAGCGGCGGAAGGTGAATGTCGGCCTGCTGGACCAGGATCCGGTCCGGCCCGGTGACTGGGTGATCATTCACATGGGCCTGGCGGTGGAGAAGACCGACGCGGCCGGGGCGGCCGCGGCCCTGGACGGGCTGCGGCTGCTGCGCCAGGGTGACGCGCCGTGAGCGCCGGGCGCGGCCGCCGCCGCGTGGTGGTCCGCGGCGTGGTTCAGGGCGTCGGCTTCCGGCCGTTCGTGTACACCACCGCCGCCGAACTGTCCCTGACCGGATCGGTGTCCAACGACAGTTGCGGTGTGATCATCGAAATCGAGGGCGCGACAGCGGATCTGGCCGAGTTCGTGCGGCGGATGCGGTCGGATCCGCCGCCGCTGGCGGTCGTCGAATCCGTCGAGTGCCTCGAGATTCCGGTGCGCGGCGGCACCGGCTTCCATATCGCCGCGACCAGCCGGGACGGGACCGGGCGCACCCTGGCCTCACCCGATGTGGCGATCTGCGCCGAGTGCGTCGCCGATCTGTGCGATCCGGCCAACCGGCGCTACCGGCACCCCTTCGTGAACTGCACCAACTGCGGTCCCCGGTTCACCATCATCGCGAGCCTGCCCTACGACCGCGACCGCACCAGCATGGCGGGCTTCCCGATGTGCGCGCGGTGTGCCGACGAGTACGCCGATCCCGCGGACCGGCGCTTCCACGCGCAGCCCATCGCCTGCCCCGACTGCGGTCCCCGGTTGTCCTATACCGGCCCGGGCGCTGGCGAACCTGTCGCCGCCGCGCGAGAGCTGTTGCGCGACGGGGGAATTCTCGCCGTCAAGGGCATCGGCGGGTACCACCTGGCCTGTGACGCCGGGAACGAGACGGCGGTGGCCGAGCTGCGCCGCCGGAAACGCCGCGGGGACAAGCCGTTCGCCGTCATGACGCCGGATCTGGACACGGCACGGCGCATCACCGAGATCGACGAGACGGCCGCCGGGCTGCTCACCGGGCCCGCCCGGCCCATCGTGCTGCTGCCGCGCGCGGATCGCGCCATCGATACCGAAACCGGCGGGCGCACTCCGGATTTCGCCATCGCGCCGTCGGTCGCCCCGCGCAACCCCGATCTCGGTGTGATGCTCGCCTACACGCCGCTGCATCTGCTGCTCTTCGGCCTGCCCGGCGACCCGCCCGGCCCCCGGGTGCTCGTCATGACCTCGGCGAACCTCGGTGGCGAACCCATCTGCTACGACGACACCGACGCCCGGACCCGGCTGACGGGTCTGGCCGACGCCTGGCTCGCGCACGACCGTCCCATCCTGGTGCCCTGCGACGATTCGGTACTGCGGGTGGTCGACGGCACGGAACTGCCGTTGCGGCGTTCCCGTGGCTTCGCGCCGCTACCCCTGGCCCTTCCGCTGCCGGTCCAGCCCACGCTCGCGGTGGGGGCGGATCTCAAGAACACCTGTGCCGTCGGGGACGGGCGCTATGCCTGGCTCAGCCAGCACATCGGCGATATGGACGATCTGGCGACACTGCGCGCCTTCACCGAGGCCGAACACCACCTCGAGGAGCTGACCGGCGTGCGACCGGTCGTGCTGGCCGCCGACGCCCACCCGCGCTACCGTTCGACCGCGTGGGCCCGGGAACAGGCGGGCGAGCGGCCGGTGCGCACCGTGCAACACCATCACGCGCACATCGCGGCGGTCATGGGCGAACACGGACTCGATCCGGCCGCCGCCGTCCTCGGAATCGCTTTCGACGGCACCGGATTCGGGCCCGACGGCGCGATCTGGGGCGGTGAGGTGCTTGCCGCCGGGTACAAGGGCTACCGGCGGCTGGCGCACCTGCGCTACGTACCGCTGGCCGGCGGCGATGTGAGCGTGCGCCGCCCCTACCGCATGGCGCTGGCGCACCTGCGGTCCGCCGGAATCGAATGGACCGAGGATCTCCCCGCGGTGGCTGCGTGCCCGCCCGCCGAGCGCGCCGTGCTCGCCCACCAGCTGGACACCGGATTGGGCAGCGCGCCGACATCGAGCATGGGCCGGTTGTTCGACGCCGTCGCTGCACTGGCCGGGGTCCGGTTCGAGGTCGACTACGAGGCGCAGGCCGCGATCGAACTGGAATGGCATGCGCGCGGGGTCGATCCGGGGTCCGGGCGTTACCGGTTCGCGAGGCCGGATCGAGACGGGGACGGTCCGTCGGTGTTCGACGCCGCCCCGGTGATCGGCGCCGTGATCGGCGATGTGCGGGCGGGCGTCCCGGTGGGGATCATCGCGGCGCGTTTCCACGACGCGGTCGCGCGGCTGGTCCTCGGCCTCGCGGCCGACTACGCCACCCCGGCCACCCCGATCGTCCTGACCGGCGGCGTGTTCCAGAACGCGCTGCTGCTGTCGGCCACACGTGGACTGTTGTCGGACAACGGTTTTCGAGTCTTGACCGCTCATCGGTTGCCGCCCAACGACGGCGGCCTGGCATTCGGGCAACTACTCGCCGCCGAGGCGGGTTGAGCGAAGGGAGCAGCAAATGTGCCTGGCAGTCCCGGGAAGGATTCTCAGCCTGCAAGAACGCAATGGCACGCTGATGTCGATCGTGGATTTCGGCGGCGTGCAGAAGGACGTGTGTCTGCAATACATCCCCGACGCTGTGGTCGGCGACTACGTCGTGGTCCACGTCGGCTTCGCCATTCAGCGGCTCGACGAGGAATCCGCCCTGCGGACACTCGCCGAGTTCGAGCACCTCGGTGTTCTGAAGGAGGAATTCGGTAACGGATTCGCGATCGCGGCCGCGCAGGCGGGCCTGGCGAATCCCGAAACAGCGCAGGAATCGACGGGGCAGGAGTCGGATGAACCGGAGGTGGGGTCGTGAAGTACCTCGATGAATTCAGCAACCCGCAGCTCGCCCGGGTTCTCCTGGAGCGCATCCGGGAGAGCGCCACTCGCCGCTGGGCGATCATGGAAGTCTGTGGCGGGCAGACGCATTCGATCATCCGCCACGGCATCGACCAATTGCTGCCCGAGACGATCGAAATGATCCACGGCCCGGGCTGCCCGGTGTGCGTGACCCCGCTCGGCATGATCGACAAGGCACTCGACATCGCCGCGCAGCCCGGCGTGATCTTCTGCTCGTTCGGTGACATGCTGCGGGTACCGGGCAGCTCCAAGGACCTGTTCCGGGTCAAGAGCGAAGGCGGGGACGTCCGGGTGGTGTACTCGCCGCTGGACGCGCTCGAGTTGGCACAGGCCAATCCCGATCGGCAGGTGGTGTTCTTCGGCATCGGCTTCGAGACCACCGCCCCCGCCAACGCGATGACCGTCTATCAGGCGAAACGACTTGGCATACGCAACTTCTCGCTGCTCGTCTCGCACGTACTGGTGCCGCCCGCCATCGCCGCGATCATGGAATCACCGTCGTGCCGGGTGCAGGGGTTCCTGGCCGCCGGACATGTCTGCACGGTGATGGGTACCCGCGAATACCCGCCGCTCGCCGAGAAGTACCGGGTTCCGGTCGTGGTCACCGGGTTCGAGCCGCTCGACATCCTCGAAGGCATCCGGCGCACCGTGATTCAGCTCGAATCCGGACGCCACGAGGTGGAGAACGCCTACCCACGCGCCGTCGCCGAAGCGGGCAACCCGGTCGCGAAGGCGATGCTCGAAGACGTCTTCGAGGTCACCGACCGAGCCTGGCGCGGGATCGGCGTGATACCGAGCAGCGGGTGGCGGCTCTCGGATCGGTACAGCGAGTTCGACGCCGAACAGCGGTTCGCCGTCGGCGACCTGCACACCGCCGAGTCCTCGATCTGCCGTTCCGGTGAAGTGCTGCAGGGGCTGATAAAGCCGCACGAGTGCGCGGCCTTCGGCAAGCAATGCACGCCACGTAACCCCCTCGGAGCCACGATGGTCTCCTCCGAGGGCGCGTGTGCCGCCTACTACCTGTACCGACGCCTGGACCTGCCCGCGGAGGTGGCACATGCGTGAGGAGATCTCGACGCCCGTCGACCTGGCGAACTGGGTGTGCCCCATGCCATTACGGGATTCACCCACCATCGTCATGGGGCACGGTGGCGGCGGCGCGATGTCGGGCGAACTCGTCGAGCATCTGTTCCTGCCCGCCTTCGGCGCGGCCGCCGAGGCCGGGATGGGGGACTCGGCGGTGCTCACCGTCGCGGGGGCGAGGCTCGCCTTCAGCACCGACTCCTTCGTGGTCAAACCGATGGTGTTCCCGGGCGGATCGATCGGCGAACTCGCGGTCAACGGCACGGTCAACGATCTGGCCATGGTCGGTGCGCGACCGCTGGCGCTGTCGACGGCGTTCATCCTCGAAGAGGGCACCCCGCTGGCCGAGATCGCCCAGATCGCCGGGGCGATGGGTACCGCTGCCCTGGGCGCGGGCGTCACCCTGGTCACCGGTGACACCAAGGTGGTCGACGCCGGGCACGGCGACCGGGTGTACATCAACACCGCGGGTATCGGCGTGATCGACGAGGGTGTGGACATCCGTCCCCAGCGCGCGAGTGTCGGGGACGTGGTGATAGTGAGCGGCGATATCGGCTTGCACGGCGTCGCGGTGCTGAGCTGTCGCGAGGGACTGGAGTTCGGCACCACGGTGTGCAGCGATACCGCACCGCTGCACGGCCTGGTGGCTGCCATGCTGGCCACCGGCGCGGACGTGCACGTGCTGCGCGACCCCACTCGCGGCGGTCTGGCCGCATCGCTCAACGAGATTGCCCATACCGCGAAAGTCGGTGTGGCGCTGGAGGAGAACGATATTCCCATCCCGGCCGAGATTCGCGACGCGTGTGGACTGCTCGGGCTGGACCCGATGTACGTCGCCAATGAGGGCAAGCTGGTCGCCTTCGTCGCAGCCGAGGACGTGGACCGGGTGCTGGCCGCCATGCACGCTCATCCACTCGGGACGCGGGCCGCTGCGATCGGTGTCTGCGTGTCCGAGCATCCGGGCATGGTGGTGGCCAGGACCGCCCTCGGCGGTACCCGGGTGGTGGATCTGCCGGCCGGGGAACAGCTACCCAGAATCTGCTGAGGCGGACGGGGATTCGCCCGCCGCCGGGATGCCGGGAGGTGACGTCATGGTGGGCATGGGCCCGGACCGGATGGACATGGACCCGGTCCGCATGGATATGGACCCGGTCCGCATCGACGGGACCGAGATGTTCGCGCGCTACGCCTACGCGCCGAACGCGCTCGGCTACTGCGGGCCGCCCGACGCCGCCGGGCTGCGTGGCGGGTCGAGCGCGGCCGTGCGGGCGACGGCACCGCTGTTCTCCGGAGCGTGGCCGTACCTGTGCGTGATGGCCGCGCTCACCGGGATCGAGGATCCACTCGACGCCCGGCTCGTCGAATCCTATTGGCTCGGTGGCGGAGTCGGCGCGGCGCTGGATCCGGCCGAGTTCGGCGGCGCGCTGCTCGCACGCATCGGGCCGGTCGCCGGACAGTATTGGGCGCACCTGGGCGACCGTCTGGCCGCGGAGGCCGCCCCCAACCACGGCTTCCACGTGCTCGGCGTCTATCCCTGGTCCCGGCTGCTCGATGCGGCGGGTGCAGGCCCGGCTCTGCGCATTCTCGACGACTGCCGGATCAGCTGGGCGCGAGTGATCGACCGGAGCGGCTCGCAGGTTCTGGTCCGGTCCCGCCGGTTGAGCTGGAATGGCCTGAGCCTGGGCCTGTCCAGGACAGCGGACCGGAACCTGTCCGTCTGGCAGGACGGGTACGCCGCCGTGCCGGACGTCGAGGTCGGCGACATCCTCGCGGTGCACTGGAATCACCTGTGCGGGCGGCTGTCACCCTCGCAAGCCGCCGCGCTCGCTACCACGACCGTGCGCCAGATCAGGGTGACCAACGAGCGGCTGGCGTTCGACCGTTCCGCCGCGACGGTGGGCTCGAGGCCGGACGGGTGAATTCCCACCCGGACCTCGGCCACGTCGGCCTCCGTCGAAATTCGATGAGTGTCAGCGCAACTGGGACCTGATCAGAGTCGGCCGAGGCGCTCGGCCAGGATCGTGGCGCGGGCCAGCTGGACCTTGCGGGCCTGGCCGGAGGCGAAGGCCGTCAATCCAATTGGGGTGCGGAGTTGGAGCTCGTCCTCGATACGTGTGCCCTCCGAGTCGGCGGTGAACTCGAAGCGGTAGGCCATGTGAACGCCGCCGGGGCTCTCGACCTCACCCCACACCGCCTTGCCGGGTGTCCCCTGAAGCGACACCCGGATGCGGTTGTCGTATTTCAGCCCGAGGAGCCGGAACCGTTCGACGGCTACATACGAGCCCTCCTGGACGTCCTCGACCGCCACGACCAGCGGCGACAGACCGATGTAGTTCTCGGGCCGGATCAGATGCTCGAAGGCCGCTTCCACGGGAGCAGGGACGGTGAACGTGTTACGGAGAATCTTTTCCGGCATTCTCGAACTCTAGCGGTCAGGCCGGGATGGCAAGCACGGCAACATATGACACACTCATCTGGCGCGGAACCCTCTGCTGAAGTTGATATGTGGTAGGACCACTTCATAACACGGGGTACCGCGTTTCTCGTTACACCGCAACACATCCCCGACGTCGGCACACATCCGATAAGCGCCCGCCGACAGCAGCTACTCGTAAGAGTTCAGTGAACCACTGTGCTGAGTATGGTCGACACCATGAAGGTGTGATCCCCGGCCACAGGCCGGGCTCCCGAGAGGTACACAGCGGTGCGGATCAAAAACCCAGGCCCAGGAGCGCAATTCGCCGAGACACCGTGGAACGAGATCGTTCCCGGATTGTTCATGGGCGGCCATCATCGGCGAGACGAGAGTGGGCAAGTGGTCCCGGTGGTCGTCACGAACGAATTCGATGTCGTGATCAGCCTGTACTCCCGAGCCGGGCACGGCCCCGACCCCGGGGTGCAGCACCACATCGCGCACATGCCCGACGGCCCGCTGACCTCGGACCAACTCGCCGACGTGAGCCGCCTGGCTGACATCGCCTGGGCGGCGGTGATCGACGGCAAACGCGTGCTCGTCCGGTGCCATGCCGGCTATAACCGCTCCGGCCTGGTCACCGCTCAGGCCCTGCATCACCTCGGCTACTCGATCGACGACGCCATTTTTCTGGTCCGTTACCGCAGATCAAAGTACGCCCTGAACAACCCAACCTTCGTCGACTACCTGACCACGGGTGTCGACATCGCGCGCCTGCTGACCGGACTGGAGACCTGACACTGGTAGCTCAGCGCGGCCCGAGCAGCGAATGCCGCCGCCAGTAGCGGAAATACACCACCATCGCCACCCGTCAAGCAACAGATTCACCATGCAACCAGCAAGCCGCAGTCGATAGCCGCTACTCGGAAGGGCTCATTGGCCCACCGATTACCAACCGGCGCAACGAAAGACACCCTGATCAGAGCGCGAATGGGCGGGCAATTGGTAAGCGAGCTACCCAAAATGTCCACCAGAGACGGACATTCATCTCCGGGCCGAACGCCTCACGTCTGATCGCCCACACACCACATCGATGATGCAAAAGAACCCCGGGACGGATGCTGTTGGCCGAGGGGTCCTCGCGAAGCGCGCTGTCGAGAACGCGCGTGTCACCGTTGACACTGCCCCCACCAGCGCCCCGGGACATCGGCAAGATGCTCGGATAGCCGGATCTCGCCGTCTAGCCTAGATACGGCTCTGTCCGGTGCTCGGCATGATGCCGGAGTCGCAGCCGGACCGTGTCATGTACCCGCAGCGTCTCGAGCTCGTCCAAGCCGAGGAAGCAGACCGAGGTTGACTCACTACTGACCTCGATCTGACCACCGATCACCTTGCCGTAATACGTAATGGCAAACTCTTGCCGGACCTCGCCATCCGCGTATTCGATTATGTGTTCCGGGTCCGTATAGATACCGAGTAGCCCGGTGATCTCAATGTCCAGCCTGGTCTCTTCCTTGGTCTCCCGGATTACGCATTGCTCTAGCGTCTCACCGATCTCCATAATTCCACCCGGTAGAGACCAGTTGCCGGAATCGCCTCGGCGCTGCATCAATACCCTGCCCTCGGAATCTACGACAAGCGCAGAGCCGCCAGGGACCAAGCTGTTCGCTTTGGGCGCGTTCGGGTCGTTGTAGTAGTCACGCCGTGAGCCCATTGAATTCCGATCCTTGTGAGTAGGCGGTCGCATCGACAACCCGTTTCATATCCATACTCAGATTCCACGTCTGTCAAGTTTTCCCCAGGGTCATCGCTGCGATAGGGCATCCGGTAGCGGGCGCTGGTGTACACCCGGTGCCGTCGCGGTCGTGCAGCGGTCTGTTCCGGGGGTACGGTCAGAGCATGTCCGGGCGGCACGGCGGCTCGTTCGGGACCTATCGTCTCGAACGCTTGCTGGGGAGTGGCGGCATGGGCGAGGTATGGCTGGCGCGCAACCGTACCGGCAGCACCGTAGCCGTGAAGGTGTTGTCTGCCGCGAACTCGGCAGATCAGAGCTATCGGCGTCGCTTCGAGCGAGAGGCTCGGTTGGGGGCTCAGCTGCACCACCCGCATATCGTGCCCATACGCGCCTTCGGTGAAATCGACGGGCACCTGTTCCTGGAGATGGCCTACATCGAAGGCATCGACCTGGCCGCGCGCCTGCGGTCAGGCACCATGGCTCCGGCTCGGGCTGTGGAGGTCATCGCCCAGGCGGCCGAGGCGCTGGATGCCGCACACGCGGTGGGACTTATCCATCGGGATGTCAAGCCGGGCAACATCCTCGAGCACACCACCGGTTTCGTGTACCTGATCGACTTCGGTATCGCCCGCGCCGCCGACAGCACCGCACTCACAGCCACCGGTCTGGTCGTGGGTACGTTGGAATATATGGCACCGGAGCGGTTCACCGGCACGCTCGACGCGCGCTCCGATATCTATTCACTGGCCTGTGTTCTCTACGAAGCCCTCACCCGGCAGCCGCCCTTCAGCGGCAACCCGGCACAGCAGATGCACGCGCATTTGATGTCCGAACCACCGCACGCCTCGCAGTCTGCCCCTGCTGTCCCGCCCGCGCTCGACGGTGTCATCGCCCGCGGCATGGCCAAGAACCCGGACAATCGCTACGCAAGCGCGGGAGAATTCGCCGCTGCCGCGCGAGCCGCCCTGGACCTGCCTGCACCGGCACGACCGCCCCCACCGATCCTGGACTCGGCAGCCCCCGGCCCCAGCCCGCCGACCCGCGTCATCACTGCCACCGGTCCGGCGGCGACTCGCCCGGTGACGCACGCGCCCCACGCATCCTCACCTGCCCCTGCCGCACATTCCAATCCACGACGAAATCCTTTGGGACCCAGATGGATATTGGCGGCGGCCGGGATTGCACTCATCGGTGCGGTGATTGTGTGGCTGTTTACCAGCGGCCTCGATACCGGGTCGGGCCCAGGTGCGAACATCCCGGCGCAGCCCTCTTCCTCGGCGACAACAGCGTCCGGTCCGCCGCCGTCCACGATCGGCGGTCAGCCCGCAGACCCGGCGCACACGGTGTACGACGGCAGTTTCGCCTTCACCGTGAGCGACGTGGTTTCCGGAGTACTTATCACCGCCCCGGCGAATGCAGACCGCTTCTACACCATCGTGACACTGACGGTCACGAACATATCCGGACATCAGCAACTGTTCACCATCGCCGCTCAGCGCCTGATCACCGTCGACGGCCGCTCGGTAGCCCCCGATGCAACCGCCACAGCGAGGCTTCACCCGTACAACGGCGAGTCCCACCAGCTCGCTCCTGGCACCACTACCACGATTCCTCTGGCCTTCGAACTCCCCGATAAAAAAGGCAACAAGAATGACGATATGGGCAAAAAGAAAGACGTCACTCCGAGCTATCTGATCCTGCACGGGGAGCCATCATCACCCGGCGTGACAGTGCCGATCCGCTAGCCGCCGCAGATCGTAGGCACGGCCCGATCCAGCGTGTCCGAGTGCTGCGAACTGATCCAATTCTGCTGGCGTGTAAGGTCGTTCGCTGCTCGAGACCGTCCCTGTCCGGCATAGAACCATTGGTGAAGGTCGGGTTCAACCGTCTCGGCGAACGTCCAAGGAGTGCGTAATCGATATGTCACCCCGGTGAGTACGGCGGCCTCTTCCGCGCCGAAACTCGCCCAGTTCGTTGCCGGTCATCGCGGCCTACGTACCGCGCCGATCGGATCGGTCGTGACGCCACGCCACGGTTTCGATCACATGCCGGCGAGGCCGATGAATTCGTGCACGGACCGGACGCTACCGGCACCGTCGCCGACGGCGGCGGCGATGCGCTTCATCGATCCGGCGCGCATGTCGCCGACCGCGAAGATGCCCGGCACGCTGGTCTCGAACGGGAGGGGTCCGCGACCCAGCGTGTCCCACATGTCTTCCGCGGCGCCGGGGCCGAGCGCGATGTCGGTGAGAACGAATCCGTCGGAGTCGAGGCGGATGTCGGAGAGCCAGGCGGTCTCGGGGTCGGCTCCGATGAAACAGAACAGGCCGGAGCACGGGAATCGCTGCGGTTCGGGTGAGTCCTTGCCGGACACGGTGATCGCTGCCAGTCGATCGTCGCCGTGCAGCGCGGTGACCTGGGTGCCGAGCCGGACGTCGATCGCGGGGTTGGCCTCGATGCGGTGGGCGAGGTAGCTCGACATCCCGGCGGACAGGTCTCCCGATCGGACTACGAGGGCGACCATGCACCCGCGGCCGGCCAGGAACAGCGCGGCCTGTCCGGCCGAGTTCGCGCCGCCGATCACCGCCACCGGGGTGCAGGAGCAGGTTCGGGCCTCGATTTCGGTGGCCGCGTAATAGATTCCGCGCCCTTCGAAGTCCGTCCACCGTGGGAGATCCAGCGCCCGGTACTTCACGCCTCCGGCGAGAATGACCGCCCGCGAGTAGGCGACGGCGCCGTCGGACAGCGTCACCTCGAACAGCGCGCCGGTGCGTCGCACCGAGACGACCCTGCACGGAGTGTTCAGGGAGGCGCCGAACTTCTGCGCCTGCACCATGGCCCGGCCGGTGAGGTCCGCGCCGCTGATGCCGTGCTCGAAGCCGAGATAGTTCTCGATGCGGGAGCTGGAACTGGCCTGTCCGCCGACCCCGACCGCGTCGAACACGACCGTGCGCAGCCCTTCGGAGGCGCCGTAGACGGCTGCGGCCAACCCTGCGGGCCCGGCCCCCACGATGATCAGATCCGTTGCGGCCGAATCGGGTTCGGATTCGGCCGAATACGCGAGGCCGAGCGCTGCGGCGACCTTGGCCGGACTCGCGTCGGTGATCACCCCGGTCGGCGTCACCGCTGCGGGCAGCCGTTCGGCGGTGACACCGATCGTCCGCGCGAGCGCTGTGCCCGCGGTGCTGTCGATGTCGAACCAGGTATAGGCGATGCGTGCATGCGCGGCCCAGGAACGCAGCGCCAGGGACTCGCGTGACAGTTCGCTGCCGAGCATGCGCACGCTGAGCGCGGCGTCGCCGGACTGGAGTTCGCTGCGGCGGGCCAGGAATGCGGTGAGGATGAGGTCCGACAGTTCGGTGTCCTCGTCCATCAGCCGGCGGAACGCGGCCGGGTCGATCCGGATGATCGAGCCTGCGGCGGTGACACGCGCGGTCAGATATACCGACTGCCCGGTGAGCAGGTTCAGCTCGCCCAGGAACTGACCCGGCGTGCACGAAACCACCAGCGCCTCGGGCAGATCCGTGGTCGCCTGCCGGACTATCTCCGCGGCGGCGGTGGTCAGCACGATGAAGTCGTAGGTCCGCTGCCCGGTCCCGTACAGCACCGCACCCGCCTGCACGACCTCGACGCTGCCGTATCCGCGCACCCGCTCGAGCTGTTCATCGGACAGGATGGGGAAGCGGTCACCTTCGGGGTCGTGCGCGGGCGCGGCAGGGGTCATGGGGTCGACCCGTCGTTGTCGCAGAGGAAGTCGCCGACGTCGGCGGCGAATTCCCGGGCGTGCTGGAAGAAGAATCCGTGCGCTGAATCGGGGTAGATCTTGATCCGCGCCTGCGGAATCAGCCCGGCGAGCAGGTACGAGAAGTAGGGCAGGATCATCGGATCGCTGTCGCCGTTGGCGATGAACACCGGATGCGTTATCGCACTGACCCGTTGCAGCGCCGCGTGATCGGGAATACCCCACTCGCACACGGCATCGCACTGCGCCTGCCGGGTCTCCCAAGAGGTGGGCCGGTCGGTGTCGGTGGTGCGGCCGTAGATGCGGCCGAGGGTTTCCTGACCAGCTTTCCGGCTGGCGGGGGAGGGGGTGAAGAAGACATCGAGATATCCCTGCGAACAAGTCCAGCCGGTGCCGTGTCTACTCGCGCCTCGCAGCACCGCCAGTGCACGCCGCATCGGTTCGCTCCGGCCTCCCAACGGCTCGGAATGCACGGACACCGCCTTTCACCGCAGCCATCCTGGAATACCCATTTTGCGCGGCCGCCGGAACTCCGGCATCGCGAACTCGTGCAATCAGCGTTCGACGGGGCTG
Source organism: Nocardia sp. NPDC046763 (assembly GCF_040645495.1). Classification (NCBI taxonomy): domain Bacteria; kingdom Bacillati; phylum Actinomycetota; class Actinomycetes; order Mycobacteriales; family Nocardiaceae; genus Nocardia; species Nocardia sp. NPDC046763. The sequence continues at coordinate 26,491 of NZ_JBEYYI010000031.1, forward strand.
CCTCACCTGTTTGCGGTAGGCCGCCTCGGCGCGTCCGCAGGGCCGTGATGGTGGTTCCAGAGCCGGTGGATCGAATGCAGGCTAGTATGACCAAGCAGTTGCTTGGTTGAGGGAGAAGCGGTGAGCGATGACTTCCGGGGACGCGACGGTGCCGCGCTGGTCGCGGGTGGCACCGGCGGGATAGGTGCCGCGGTCGTCCGCCTGCTGGCGCAACGGGGCAGCGATATCGGACTCACCTATCGCGCGAATCGAGACGCGGCCGAGCTGCTGACGAAAGATGTTGAGCGGGGCGGACGTTCATGCTGCGCCTGGGCGCTGGATCTCTCCGATCCGAGTGCGGTCGCGGATATCGTCGCGCTGTTCGAGCAGCGATTCGGCAGTCTGCACACCGTGGTCTACGCCGCCGGACCCCATGTCCCGATGGTTCATCTGAGCAGCGTGTCGCCGGAGCAATACCGGGAGCAGTTGAATGCCGATGCCGCGGCGTTCTTCAACCTGTTGCACGCCACGCTGCCGCTGCTACGCCGGTCGCACGGCTCCGTCGTCGCGGTGACCACCGCCGCAACGCGACGTTACCCGGTCCGGGACGGGCTTTCCGCCGGCACCAAGGGCGCCGTGGAAGCCGTCGCCCGCGGTCTGGCGGCCGAGGAGGGTCGCTACGGCATCCGCGTCAACTGTGTGGGTCCGGGCATGCTGACCGACGGGATGGCCGAACGCCTGATCAATTCCGGCGACCTCGATCGAACCGCGCTCGACGTCGCCCGGCGCAATATTCCATTGCGCCGCTTCGGGAATGCGGACGACATCGCGGAAGCGGTCGCATTCCTCGCCTCGGACCGAGCGGACTTCATCTCCGGCCAGACACTGGACGTCGACGGCGGCTACACGGTCTGAGGGCCGCACCGACCGATAGCGGGCGGAACTACAGGGTCAGGATCGCGCCGGAGGTGACAGCGGACAGTTCGATGCGCGCTCGGCGTTCGACGAGCAGGGGCACGAATGTGCGCACCCTCGCGTCGGTCAGCGCTGCCTGGGCCCGGGCGATGATCTCGGCGATGATGCCCGGTGACACCTGCGGATAGTGCTCGGTGAGCCGGTCCCGCACGAATCGGATCTGAGTGGCCTCGTCGTTGCGCATGCAGAAATGGTCGGTCCGCGACGTATGGGCTTTGAAGGGGCGTTGTGCCCTAATCGGTCGGGAAGTCCGACACTGTTGATGACCGGTGTGTGGTTCGCGGTATCGGGCATCGCGCGGGTGGGGGAGGATGGCCCGTCGAGGGATGACGTTGTTCTCTGTGGCCGGGGTGCCCGTGCGCGATGCTCGGGGCATCGCCGAATCGGGAGACGTCATGGAAGAGAATGCTGTTCCCGCAACGGGTTTCGAGCACGGCGAGGATGCGGTCGGTCATCTTGGCGGTCGGTGCCCAATGGGCCCAGGTATCGCCACGGATTGAAACTTCGATTGTTGCAAGCGATTCGCTGCTGGTCACCCACGACGTAGGCAGATGGTGGGCCCCCGTCCAGAGGGAGCTCTCGGTGCGGGAATCGGGTGCCCACTGGACATCCGCTCATAGCCGCGTCCCGCGCTGTCCGAACCGGCCAGCGCGGTGCGGCCGGCGGTGGCCCGAGCGATACCCACGCCCGTCGCTGGGGTGGGTGGTCGTTCTGATGCGTGACTAAAACGCAAGTAGGGGAGCCGAAATGAGCCACCTATGCGGTTTTCGGACCGAAGCGCTTACTCGCCTCGAGAATCCGACGAAGGCGAATCCGGTTGTGAAATATCTCTATCGATGGCCCAGATGGAAAGCGCCAGACTATCGGGTTCTTGATTAGGGAAACGAAATTTCTGCCCCGCCGTACAGCCAAGCCGAGAAGCGCAGAGCCATAGCCACCCCGTTCCTGATGCGGAGACGGCTTGGATGCGCACCTGAGAAGTGTGGGATCCACACCGTCGATTTCGTCGATGGCGCTCGTTTCGGCGCGTTCCCCGGATCGTGTTCGACGGGCTGCTCGTCGGCATCTCGGCCCATCCGTCGCAGCTCTAGCCGACCGCCATTGTGAACTGTCACTATCAGTTGTCGACCACTCCTCCAAATATCACGTAACTCGGAGTAAACGGTTCTCGAGAATCTTGTTCTGGCTACGCTGGTGCAATAGTGCAGTTAACGGGGAGGGAAGGAAGTTCGACTATGTCCATCACCGCTCCACGCCGACAGGGACTCACCGTATCCGGTCGGCCCATATCGTGGCCACTGAAAGATGTGCGGGCCCTGTCACGGCAGATGGTCAGGCATTTCGTCGAAACCGTCGCCCCGTGCGGCACCTTGCCCGGCGACGCGATCCACGGCGACATCACCATCATCACCCGCGTGTGCTTGGAACTGGCAGTCAGCATGCTGGACGGCAGCAACATTCCAGAGAAGACCGAGCAGCTCCAGAATGCTGCGTGTCAATGGGCCCGCGAAGGCGTGCCCATCGACACCATTCACCACGCCATCCACGAGGGCTTCAAGATCGGCTTCGACCTAGTGGTGTCCGCCGCCTTGGCCCAGCAGCATGCCTCCGGCTCGGCCGAGCCGGAGGCGATGCTCACCCTCCGCACGGCCGACTATCAAAGCATCCTCGACAGCGCCAAACTCGTCGTCGAAATGCTCGACACCATGACCACGGCGGTCTCGATGGCCTATGTGCGCGAACTGCGCGCGGTCGTGTCCGAGCACCACACCGCGGTGCACACGCTCACCTCGGCGCTACTCGGGGGACATCCCACCTCCACCATGGCACGTGAATGTGGCATCGACATCTCCGACCGCTATCGCGTAGTAGCCCTCGCCATTCCGCCCCACCCGGACGAGTCCAACCCGATGCTGGACGCGAAAGTCGTTGCCCGCCGCAAACTCCGGCGCGTGCAGGCGGAGCTGGCCACCCGCTGCGGCGACGCCGTGCTGTCGCTGCTGTCGATCGACGGCGGCACCCTGCTCATCCCTGCTGACCACTTCACCGAGAGCGCCCTGAACGGACTGATCGGGCATCTGTCCAGTGCGGCCCGCGTGCCTATCACCGCCACGGTGGTCACCGCCCCCACCGACACCGTGCCTACCGCTGCCGATCAAGCCCATCAACTACTCGACATGGTCACCCGGTTGCGGGCGGTGCCGGGCCTGTATCACTTCGACGATCTGGCCCTGGAATACCAGCTCACCCGTCCCGGCCCCGCCCGCGAATACCTCGGGTCGCTGCTCGATCCGCTCGACGAGCATCCAGAACTGCTGGAAACCCTGCAGGTCCATCTCACGCACAACCTGAACCGCCAGCGCACTGCGCGGCTACTGCACGTACACGCCAACACCGTGGACCACCGGCTCAAGCGGATCGGTCAGCTCACCGGGTTCGATCCCACCCAGGCGAGCGGGCTGTGGCACCTGCGTTCGGCATTGGTTGCCCACACTTACCGCAGGTGATCCGAGTGCGGTCGAGCGGGCACGGAATTACTCCGGCTGATCGGCGTCCGCCGTTCCCTCCGCAGCACCGCGGCGCCTGCGCTGGGGAGCGCCACCAGATGCTTCCAATCACAGAACTCACAGACCCGCTACGCCTATGAATTGCGAATTTAGGGGCATGCCTGCGTTTTCGCCCCATGCCTGCACCCAACCCGACCGTCAGTACTCGCGAAATCAGAATCAGCAGGAGGTCGACATCGACAACGGTCGAAACGCTCTGGAACAAAATTCACAAGCAGGAACGAAAACATGGATGATATGCGACGAACCGAAGCCGACGGATTGTGCGCGACATGGCGGCTGTTTCAGGACGACCTGATCTCCATCGTCGCCGTCCACGACGAATCCGACGCCACGCCGATTGTATCCTTCGGCCCCAAAGAATTTCCGGATCTCGCCCAAGCGCGAGAACTCCTTCCGAAAATGAACAAGTTGTGGGACGCAGTACGCCACGACTTCTGGGCCAAACTCATTCCGCCGCAACGGCAGTGCCGACAATGGCGATGGATGTGAACTTGAAACCCCACGCCCACTGCTGCATTCGCATCCGAGCTGTCAACCAACGACCACCACCAACTGGTTTGACGCGACGCAGTCGCAGAGGGCCGGGGCTCTCAGCAACCCAACGCTGAAGAACTGGTCAGCAAGTCCGCTGATTCCGCTAAGCGCCGATATCGGCCGGAGCATGTTTCAGCGCTGCCGCTCCGGGATCAGCACGCCTGGCACGACGAACTAGCACCTGCGGCGTTGCCGCTGTATTCAGCCTCGGCGCACCGACCATGTCGATCGGAGCTCGGCCTTGCCCTTGGACCCTCCAGTTCGTGCGCATGACAGACCGATCGGAACTGCATACCGATCCAGTTCTTCCGGAATGCCCGTTTCAGGTGTGGGTGCTCGAGCCCCGCCGTCCGGCAACGCCGCCGATGACGGCCCACAATGGCGTGGACCTCGAAACGGGCCGTCGTCGTAGTTTCCCTGAGTCGACGTCATAAGCCCGCAGTATCAAATGGCCTTTACGCCTCCGCACTCGGACTCCTGATCAGATGAAACCGGTTCACGTGATGGACTACTTCTTTGTGTTTCCCTACCGTGACGGCCGATACAGGTATGCCTGCAGGTATTTCTGCCGCTGTGCACCTGCCTCTACTCGTTGAGGATCGGCCGGTGTCAGTTGTAGGCAGTGCTGCTGAAGGATCGACGTTGCGCCATGCAGAAAACCGGGGTCGTGCACCCATCCCATGCTGTTCGAAGTGTGCCCAGCGCTCGGGCGGCCTTGGTGTCCGGGCTGGATGCGAGTCGGCTTCGGCTGAGCCGGACCTGCAGGTAGCAGCGTCAACGCTGACCATCCAGCGGTTGTATCGGGCCAGTCTCGGCACCAGAATCGCTGAACCACTGCTGCGTGGCACGGTCGGGCTCGGGCTGGCGACGTGGGTGCGTGTTGTCGACCACGGTCGATTCGGGCACCTGCTGGGGCTCGGCGGCTTGCTCGATCTTCCGGCCGCGGCGCTGTCTGCTCCGAAGGGCACCAAACGACGGATGGTGCGCTTCGAGAAGTTCCGGGCGGAATGGTTGTGGCACGACGATCGTGATCCGCAGCAACGGCAGGACTCGGCGTTGCTGTATTTCCACGGCGGCGGGTTCGTGTGTGGCGGGTTGAACACCCACCGGCGTATGGTCGCCAAGATCGCGCAGGCCAGCGCGATGCCCGCGTTCAGTGTCGACTACCGGCAGTTGCCCAAGGCGCATCTGACCGAAACGCTCGACGACGCGGTCGAATCGTATCGGTATCTGCTGGAACAGGGCTTCGCGGCCGAGCGCATCATCATCTCCGGTGACTCGGCCGGCGGCGGGCTCGCTTTCCGGCTCGCGCTGGCGACTCGTGAGCGCGGGCTGCCGATGCCCGGCGGCATCTCCGCGATCGCACCGTGGGCCGATCTGGACTCGACCGTGCGCGACGCCCACCCGAATCGGCATCTCGATTCCTATATTCCGGCCCAGGCTCTGGAGCTCATCGCACGCCGGGGCTTCGCCGCCGACAGCGAACTCGACCCTGCCTGGTCACCGGTCAACAGTGATTTCACCGGCCTGCCACCGGTCCTGATCCAGGTCGGCTCCACCGAATGCCTGCTACCCGACTCGCAGATGCTGGCCCGCCGTTGCGCCGAAGCTCGGGTACCGACGCTGCTGCAGATCTGGGACCGCGCCTCCCACGTCCACCACATGGGCGCGGATCTGCTCTCGGATGCCCGCGCGGCGATCGATCACCTCGGGCAGTTCCACCAGCAGCTGATGACCGGCCCGATGTCATCGACCACACTTCCCGACGCCGGCTGATATATGGCGGATGACGTGGAGCGATACCCTTCACCCGAACGAGTGCCTGAGCGGCAGGCGTCCCGCGCAGGCGAGGAACGGTTCCGGATCATCTTCGACAACGCCGCAATCGCGATCGCCATCGCCGACACCGCGGGCACTGTCCTCGACGCCAACCCAGGCCTGGCCGCCATGATCGGCGTCCCGGTCGAAACATTGCGCGGGACCTCGGTCTTTCAGTTCGCCCACCCCGACGACCACGACGAGATCCGCACACTGATTTCCGGCACCCTGATCGCGACGCGCGAAGGCACCGCGAAACTGGAGCAGCGCTTCATCTGCACCGACGGCAGCACCGGATGGGCATCGTTCGCCATCACCTACGTGAAAGGATCGGATGGGCAGGCCGACTATCTCCTCACGGTCGGAGAGGACATGACCGAGCGCCACCGGCTACAAGCCGAACTGCACCGGCAAGCGCGCCACGATGTACTCACCGGCCTACCCAACCGGCGCCACCTTCTCGAACGGATCGAGGCGCTCACAACTACGGCCGCCGATCGCGACCGAGTAGGACTGTGTTTCGTCGATCTCGACGGATTCAAACAGATCAACGACCGCTACGGTCACGGAATCGGCGACCAACTCCTCATCGCTGTCGCTACCCGCCTACGCGACAACCTGCCCGCCGACAAAGGCATGATTGCCCGCATCGGAGGCGACGAATTCGTTGTCCTCGTCCCACCGCCGACCGACGACCTTCGCGTCACCGCCGCCGCCGACCGGCTGCTGTCCGCACTGGCCACCCCGATCGTCATCGGCGAGTACGAACTACGGATATCGGCCAGCATCGGAGCCGTGACAACCGTGGCCGACACCCCCGCCGCGGCCCTGCTCGACGCTGCCGACCGCGCGCTCTACCACGCCAAAACCAGAGGCAAAAACCAGTGGGTACTCCGCGCCCTCGACACCCCAGCAAACGAGTGACCCCAGCCGAAGCACAGGCACGTGATCCCGTCGGAGTGCAACCCCCCCAAAGAAAGAGCCGCCTGCACTCATGCCCGGGCTCGACCCGATGGTTCGCGGCGACGGGGTCGGGACAACTCACCCCCACACCCAGCCGGTCCGCGAGGTCGTCGCAGCAGGTGGTGTATCTGACCGAGCGCAAGGCGAAATCCGGTGTCGCACTCTGGGAATAGGCCACCGCGATCGTCGCCGACAACGCCGCACAACGCGGCGGTTCCCTGGCGGTATACCTCGATACCCCTGCGGGCTGCTGCTGCCCACCGACCGCGCCGACCTGACCAACACCGGATGGCAATTCGGCTACGACGACGGCGCCGCAACCCGACTCGTCTACGACCTGGCCACCCAGTAAGCCCGCCCCTACGAGCTGACCGACACCGACCACAGAGAACTGAGCGACTGGCTCGAACACCGGACCACCGGCCCTGCAACACATCTCGACATCCCTGTGGCCGACATCCGTGACTTCCTCACCAGCCCACGCCCCCGGACCCCTGCGAAGTCATCAGGATCGAGTTCGGCAGGAAGGAACAGCAGGGCTGAGGACCCGCCATCGCGGTCTATTGCCGAAACGTGAAACGCCCCCGGTTCTATGCCCGGGTGGTCTCGTCATCGGGGACCGTTGAGACATAGTCAGCAAGATATCGGCGGTGGGTTGTGAACCTGCCTAGAGCCTGGGGTGGCGGTTGCGACTGGTTACGCCGAGCCATGATGCTGCTGTTGAACTTCGATCCTCCTGTGGTCCCATCGACCGCAGCCACCGTCTGCGTACCCGAGGTGCAGCTCGCCACGGCGAGAGGGCCGTCGACGTTCCAGCACTACCCGTCCGCACGTATTTCTGGTGAACAAACATTTTGTGCACCAGATGTTTTCGGGAGGAAGAACCCTGTTGACGCAAGGCAGTTCACCGATGGCCGATCTCACAGAAAGATCTTGATTTTGAATGCGGCGTACACCGTGAAGGGTGTCGACACGAGGACCTTGCGGGCGGAGTGGCGTTTCCGTATAGGCGAGGTGACCGCCGATACCGAAGCGCTCGTTGTGTTCAATCGCGGTCGCGCGGAAGCTGTTCTGCTGTCGGGGGCCGCGTGGCTGGGTGGGTGTCGCAAAATTCCTGTTTCCGAGCGCGATCAACGGTATTGGGCGGCATCTGACGCTCGCAGCGGGTTGAGCGCTGCCCGTACGGCGGCCTATGTGTCCGGTCAGCACACGTTGATTCGGAAGCTCTACGGCACGCTGCTCGAGTCCGAGGCTGCCGCAGAGCCTGAGGCCGTGATCGCGCCTTACGAGTGGGCGTTGCGGGCGCTTCCCGAGCTGAGGGACCTCCTTGTCGAGCGGGCGAGCGCACGTCAGAAGAAGATTGCCGCCATGACGCCGTATCGACTGCGGCGGTAGCGAGCCGGGGAGCCCTGAGTGTGTTTGTGAGATCTACCAAAGAGTTCGGAGGTTTTATCCGCTGCGTCACGGAGGTGGCGGAAACTGTCCAACCCGCGAACCCGGCTCGATATCTTGGGCATCCAAGGAGTTAGCGGGAGAGGATCTGCGCCGATGACCGTCGATGTTCCACACCGGGCTGGTTTGACACTGTCCGGGAAGCCGATGTCATCGCCATTGCGCAACGTTCGTTCCCTGGCACGCCAGATGGTCGACTATTTCGTCGAAAATGTGGCGGTGTGCGGCACTTTGCCCGGCGATGCCATCAGTGGCGATATCACCGCAATTACGCGTACCAATTTGGAGTTCGCGGTCGCGATGCTGGATGGGCAGAACATTCCCGCGCAGACGAAGAAGCTCGAAGCCGCCGCGGCGCAGTGGGCGCGGGAGGGCGTTCCGATCGACACCATCCAGCATGCGATCCATGAAGGCTTCCTGATGGGTTTGGACCTCGTCGTCTCGGGCACCGCGCCCCGGCGAGCCATGCCCCGCGATGCGGCGAGCGAAGGCCCGATCGCCTTTGCCGATTACGAGAATCTGCTCAGCGGAACCCGGCTCGTCGTCGAGATGCTCGACACCATGACCACCACGATTTCCAAGGCGTACGTGCGTGAGCTGCGGGCTGTGGTCAGCGAGCACCACACCGCGGTACATACCTTGACCTCCGCGCTGCTGGCCGGCAAGTCGACCTCGACCATGGCACGCGAGTGCGGGATCGAGATCCTCGACGCCTATGTCGTTCTGGCCGTGTCGATTCCGCCTCACCACGATGAGCGCAATCCACTGATCGACGGCAAGGTGGTGGCACGTCGCAAGCTGCGCCGGATGCAGGCCAGGCTCGCCGATCTGTGCGAGGACACCGCACTGTCGCTGCTCAGCGTCGATGGCGGAACCATTCTGCTGCCGGCGGATTCGTTCGACGCCAAGGGTTTTGCCCGATTGATCGCTGAGTTGTCCGGGGCCGCGCGGACTCCGATCACGGCGGCGCTGGTCGAAGCCTCCCTGGATGCCATCCCTGACGCCGCTGATCAGGCGCACGAGCTGTTGGATATGGTGGCGCGGCTGCACTGTGAGCCGGGCCTGTATCGATTCGACGATCTCGCACTCGAGTATCAGCTGACTCGCCCCGGTCCTGGGCGGGAGTATCTGGGCGGGATGCTCGACCCGCTCGATGAACATCCCGAGCTGCTGCAGACGTTGCAGGTCCATATCGCCAACAACCTGCACCGCGCCCGCACGGCACGAATGCTGCATATTCACGCCAACACCATCGACTACCGGTTGAAACGGATCGGGCAGCTGACCGGTTTCGACCCCACCGAGCCGTCGGGCCTGTGGTATCTGCGTTCGGCGCTGGTCGCTCGCAGTTACCAAACCAGCCCGCAGCGACGCGGTCAGCGGAGCTCACCGATGCGACATGCCTGACCGCGCACGGCCGCTATCGGACAATAGTGTTCTTCTCCAACGGTCGGTGATCCGATCTGTGAAGCGCCCCAGACCATTCCGCGCCGACTCGGCCCCTGGATCGAATCGGCCATAGGCTGAGTTTGCCCGCACCTCCGCAGCGGGCTGTGGACAGCGTCGTCCGCGCCAGGTACACACCGGGTAACCCCGCCCGACTCCCTCCCGGTGTGTACCCACCCACGACGGCGAATCGACTTCCGCAGATGCGACCCGATTCGATCGGCCCGTCAGAACCGACGACCCGACCGCGGCATGAAACAACTCGGGGAAGTCGCGAAGTGGGGTTTCAATCTCGCGGGTGGATCGGATCTGAGTGGCCTCGTCGTTGCGCATGCAGAAATGGTCGGTCCGCGACGTATGAGCTTTGAAGGGCGTTGTGCCCCGATCGGCCGGGAAGTCCGACACTGTTGACGACTGGTGTTCGCGGTATCGGGCATCGCGCGGGTGGGGGAGGATGGCCCGCCGAGGGATGACGTTGTTCTCTGTGGCCGGGGGTGCCCGTGCGCGATGCTCGGGGCATCGCCGAATCAGGAGACGTCATGGAAGAGAATGCGGTTCCCGCAACGGGTTTCGAGCACCCCGAGCACGAGGATCTGGGGATTGTCGTCGGCACCGACGGGTCCGAGATCTCCTATCAGGCGGTGGCGTGGGCCGCCGTGGAAGCCGGCATGCGGGGCTGCCCGCTGCATATCGTCACCTCGTATGCGAGCCCGATCGTGCCGGGGGCCCCGGAACTCGGCCCTGACGACCTGCGTGATCTGCGGCTGCAGGGGCAACAGGTGCTGTCCGACGCCGCGAGCATCGCTGCCCACGCCGTACCGGACGAGGGCTTGCACATCGGAACCGAACTCATCTTCGACATGATCACCGGTGCGCTGATCGAGCGCTCCCGCCGGGCCCGGCTGCTGGTGGTCGGCAATCGGGGGCTCGGCGCGATTCGGCGCGCGGTGCTCGGGTCGGTGAGTACCGTGCTGGCCCGGCACGCGCACTGTCCGGTCGCGGTCGTGCACGGTGTTTCGGAGACGGACCCGGCGTCGGTGCCGAAACCAGTGGTGGTCGGGGTGGACGGGTCGCTGAACAGCGTGCCGGCCATCGAGCTCGCCTTCGAGGAAGCATCGCAGCGCAAGGTCGAACTGATCGCGGTGCACGCGTGGAGCGATACTAGCGGCTTCGACCTGCCCGTGATGGGCTGGGACGCGATCCGCGAGACCCAGGATGTGGTGCTGGAAGCGGCACTCGCCGGGTACGCCGAACGGTATCCCGATGTCACGGTGCGCCGGGTCGTCGCCTGCGATACGCCGGTGCGCGCGCTGCTGGAGCAGGCCGAGAACGCGCAGCTCGTGGTGGTCGGCAGCCATGGCCGGGGCGGATTCGCCGGGATGGTGCTGGGGTCGGTGAGCACCGCGTTGCTGCATCTGGCGCAGTGCCCGGTGCTGGTGGTCCGTCGGCCATCGCAAACCCGGGCCGAAGAACCCGCCGGACAGTGACTTTCGGCCGTCACCAACGGCCACCCATCGAGACATGCTGAACAGTACGAAGGTGCGAATCCCGAGGAAGGAATAGCGATGTCGAGGACGCATCCCGATGCCGACACCATCCGCGCGGCACTGGCCCTGGCTGTGCGCGCCCCGTCGATACACAACACGCAACCCTGGGAGTGGCGTATCGGGGAGAGCACCCTGCATCTGTACGCCGACGACACTCGCTGGCTGAAGCACACCGACCCCGACCGCCGCGAACTGGTGCTCAGCTGCGGCGCGGCACTGCATCACCTGCGAGTGGCGATCGGCGCGTCCGGATGGGAGACGATGGTGCATCGGCTCCCGAATCGCGCGGATCCGCGACATCTGGCCGCGATCGAATTTCACTCCGGGACCACCGATATCACGACGGTGCAGCTGGCGCAGGCCATCGCTCGACGCCGCAGCGACCGGCGGCACTTCACCTCTTGGGAGGTGCCCGCCGTGCACGCGGACAAAGTCATCGCCGCCGCCCGTGTCGTGGGCGTGGAAATTCGCGACGCCGACACCCTCGGGGCGCGTGAGGCACTGGAGCAGGCCTTCGAGCAAGCCTCGGCGAGCCACGCCCAAGACCCGGACTACATCGCGGAATTGCATGCCTGGAGCGGTCACCACGCCGCAGCATCCGGCGTCCCTGCCCGCAACGCCGTGGTCTCCACGGATCCGTCCGTCCGTCCGTTCTCCGACCCTCGGCTCCCCGAAGCCGTAGTCCGCGACACCGACGAATTCTCACGAATGCTGTTGCTCAGCACCGGATCCGACGATCCCCTCGCCTGGCTGCGCGCCGGCGAATCCACCAGCGCGGCCCTGCTGGCCGCAACCGTCCGCGGCCTGGCCACCTGCGCTCTCACCGAACCTCTGGAACTGCCGGCCATCCGAGAACAGATCCGCACGAACATCCTCGGCGGTTTCGGCCACCCGCAACTGATCATCCGAATGGGCTGGGCGGCGACCAGCGCCGACCCGGTCCCGCCCAGCCCCCGCCTCGCGCTGGACGAGGTGGTCCACCCGCTGCAACCGGCAGAATCGGCCGACTGATCGCACCGACCACGCCGGGATGGTCATGCCGCGCTGATCCGGTCGATCAGTGTGGGATCGACGATGTCGAATCCTGTGTCCGCGGGGCCGTCAGGGATGAATCGGAATGGTGTGCGGTGTGCGCAGATTCAGAGCCTGTGCGATGGAATCCGAAAAGGTGCTGATGGCGGTCCAGTCCCGCAGGTCGCCGTAGCGACCGCCGCCGAGCAGACGGTAGAGGATGCGTGCGCCGAGGGAGACGCCGACGCGCTCGTAGTGCCCGGCGAAGGCCTGATACCCACACGGGCTGATCGAGTCACGCACGCCGGCAATGCGTTTCGGCACCATGCGGCCGATGCGATGGCCGATCGGTCCGCGCAGCGCCGGTCCGATGCCGACACTGAAGAGCCAGACCGGCCGAGCGCTGAGTTCGTCGCGGTGGGATGCCACGTACTCCGCGACGGTGGGCAGCAGGGCCATATCGTGCACAGCGCTGCCGATGACCACGGCGTCGAAACGCGACAGGTCCGGTGCGTGCTCGACGTCGGCGACCTCGACGGTCGCGCCCCGGGCGGCGAGATCGTTGCCGATGTACTCGGCGATCTCCCGGGTCGACCCCTGAGCCGAAGCGAAAACGATGCTGACTGCAGGCTTGCGATTCTCCATATGCCGAGCGTGCGCCCCGTGGCGGTGCAGAATCAGAGGCCTCATACCCGGCCGGAGGGGACGATGGTCACCAGCCCGACGGCGGGACATGGAAGTCCCGCTCCTTCGGGAGCTTGGAGCCCTCATCGGGCGATCGAAGCAGGCACGTCGGCACCGGACCTCTGCGCACCGCCGCGTGCCCGGTGATCGTGGCGTGCCAGGGCTGACGGTCGTGGGCCGATCGAGGGCCGTGGACACATCGGCTGGGGCAGCGAGGTCCTGCTGGGCATGCACCGCAAGGCCGGGTGGGCGGCGGCATGGCGGAGGCTCGCCCCCAGCGGCACCGACCAGCGCAAACGAGGGTCCCCGCATAGGTGCGTGAGGCACCACCGCTGATTCGACGACATTGGCCCATGGCCGGTGCCGGGACCGGAGCCGAGAATGGGGGAGCATTCCATCGCTGGTCGGAGGTAAGGACCATGGGTGTCATCGAGGCGCACGCAGTTACCAAGCGGTACCAATCCACTCTCGCGCTCGATCGTCTCGAACTCGATATCGAGGCGGGGGAGATCTACGGCTTCCTCGGCCCCAACGGCGCGGGCAAGACGACGACGATCCGGCTGCTGCTGGGTCTGCATCGTCCGACCGCGGGCGCGGTGCGCCTTGCGGGCCGGGACGCCTGGGCCGATCCGGTTGCCGCGCACCGGCATTGTGCGTACGTCGCCTCGGAGGCGTTGCTGTGGCCGTCACTGACGGGCGCGGAAACCTTCGAATACCTGGAGAATCTGCGCGGCGGCTGCGATCGCGCATACCGCGACCGGCTGATCGAGCGCTTCGATTTCGATCCTGACAAGAAGGTTCGCGCGCTGTCGAAGGGTAACCGGCAGAAGGTGCAGCTGGTGGCGGCGTTCGCGACCCGCGCCGAGATTCTTGTTCTCGACGAACCGACCTCAGGGTTGGATCCCTTGATGGAGGCCGCTTTTCGCGAGACCGTCGGTGAAGCCCGCGACCGCGGGCAGACGGTGTTCCTGTCCTCGCACGTGCTCAGCGAGGTGGAGGCCCTGTGCGACCGGATCGGCATTCTGCGGGCGGGCCGGCTCATCGATGAGGGCACCCTGGCGCAACTGCGGCACCTGTCGGCGCGGACGGTGGAGGTGAGCTTCGCGCGGGACGGCGTCGATATCGCTCCGCTGCGCGCGGTCGCCGGGGTCGAGGTGGTCGATGCGGGGGATCACCATGTGGCACTGGAGGTCCGCGGTGAGATGGGACCGCTGCTGGCGGCGCTCACCAGGTTGCCGGTGACGACGATCGACAGCCGGGAACCGAGCTTGGAGGAGATCTTCCTGATCCATTATCACGATGGCGCGAGCAGCCGCACCCGGACCGGCCGGGCCGGGAGCACAGCGGAGGCACGGCGATGAACCTCGAGGCGGTGCACGGCTTCGTCGTCATGGTGCGAGCGCGATTGCGCGCCAATCGGATATCGCTGGCGGTGATGACGGTTTTGATGGCGGTGTTCTGCACGGCCGCGCTGCAAACCTATGTGGTGGTGTTCCCGAATCAGGCGACTCGGACCACGATGCTCGCGCCGCTGACGAACAATGGTGCGCTGCGCGCGCTGTACGGCTACCCCTACGACATCGCCTCGCCCGCCGGCTGGGTGGCGTGGCGCAGCATGACCAGCGTCGGGATCATCATGGCCATGTGGGCGGCGATCATCACGACCGGTGCGTTGCGCGGAGAGGAAGACGCGGGCCGAGGCGAACTGGTGCTCAGCGGCAGACAGTCCCGGCGGCGCTGGTTCGCGGCGGCGCTCACGGCCACGGCCGTCGAGACTCTCGTGATCATGGCGGTGACCGTGTCGGTGCTCGCCGCGGTCGGGGTGCCGCAGCATCTGCTCAGTGCCGCCAACACTGGCGAGCTCGGGCTGCAGCTCGCATTGCCCGCGCTGCTGTTCGCCGCGGTCGGCGCGTTGACCGCGCAACTGGCCGCCACCGTGCGCGGCGCGCGGTTGCTCGCGGCGGGAATTCTGGTGGCGGCCTTGATTATCCGCATGCCCGCCGACATCGGTGCGGGCATTCCGTGGCTGCGATGGCTCACGCCCCTGGGCTGGTTCGAGGAACTGCGCCCACCGGCCGCGCCACCGCTGCTCACGCTGGTGGCTATTACCGCCGGAACGGCTGTGCCAGTAGCGTTTTCCGCGTATCTGCTGCGAATCCGCGATATCGGCCGGGGCGTGCTCGGGGCCCGGGACAGCCGACCGCCGCGGCGACTCCTGCTCGGCTCGGCGTGGCAAGCCGCCCTGCGTGAGGAGATTCCGCAGCTGAGTTTCTGGTTCGCCGGGACCATCGCCTACACCCTGCTGATGGGCGGCCTGGTCAAGACCATTCTCGACTTCATGCAGCGCACCCCGATCTACACACAGTTCTTCGGTCGCCAGATCGCCGTCGACGGCTTTGTCGCCACGCTCTTTTCGCTGGTCCAGTTGCTGGCCGCGCTCTTGGCCGTGACATTGGTCGTGGCGGCCCGCAGCGAGGAATCGGCGGGCCGGCTGGAGGTCGTGCTGGCCATGCCGCACTCCCGGCTCCGATGGCTGTTCGGCCGCGCGCTGCTGGCGGTGTCCTTGGCTGCCGGTTTGACTGTGGTCGCATCGGTGGGCATTTGGACCGGCGCGGCGCTCACCGGCGAACACCTTCGATTCGGTTCCCTGCTGGCGGCGTCGGCGAACAGCCTCCCGCTCATCGTGACCACGGTGGGCGCCGCGACCGCGGTGCTGGCGCTCGCACCCCGAGCCGTCTCCTTCGTGCACGCTCTGGTCGCCACGGCATTCCTCTGGGACTCCGTGGGCACCGCGCTCGAAGCTCCGGCCTGGTCGCTGGAGGTCTCGCCATTCCATGCCCTCGCCCGGATGCCCCTGCAGCATTTCGCCGTCGCGCCTGTCGCCGTGCTCACCATGCTCGGCCTGGGGTTGTTCGCGCTGGCGCTGCTCATCTTCCGCCGCCGCGATCTGGCGCTCGCATGACGACCAGGCGGCGACGGAGGTCCTCACCGCGATGGACTTTGCGCACTGCCCGTCGCGGGGGTCGGCGTCGTTGACTGGCAGTGGGAGGTTTCCATGAAGACCGTCGACCACGAGAGCCCGCGGCAGTACCAGCCGATGCGCTGGGATCCGATCGACAAGTCCGCGCTCGAGCGCGCCGCGGCCAATGCCACCAACTATGAGCTGTCCTACCGGGAATTCACCTGGGAAGTGGCGCGATCGAGTCTCGCGGGATTGCCCGGCGGCGGGCTGAACATCGCGTACGAGGCCGTGGATCAGCATCTGGGCACGCCGCTGGAGAACGCGCCCGCCCTGCGGTGGCTGGCCGCCACGGGCGGTGACACCACCCTCACCTACGCCGAACTCGCCACGCTCGGCAACCGGTTCGCCAATGTGCTGCGCGGGCTGGGGGTGCAACGCGGGGACCGGGTATGTTTGCTACTCGGCCGGACCCCCGAGCTCTACATCGCGGCGCTGGGCGCGTGGAAGGCCGGATGCGTCGTCTCCCCGCTGTTCTCGGCCTTCGGCCCGGAACCGGTGCGGCAGCGCCTGGAACTGTCCGGCGCGACGACGCTGATCACCAGCTCGGATCTCTACCGCCGCAGAGTCGCGTCGAACCGCTCCGCGCTGCCGGCCCTGCGGCACGTGGTGCTCACCGACGCTGGAATCGACGACGACCCGATCGACGACACCGTTGGGCTCACCCTCGCCATGGCCGTCGCCGATGACGAATTCCCGATCGTGCGAACCGGTCCCGAGGATCCCGCCCTGTTGCACTTCACCAGCGGCACCACCGGCCGGCCCAAGGGCGTGGTGCATGTGCACGGCGCGGTGCTGGCGCACCGGATCACCGCCCACTACGCCCTCGACCTGCGACCCGGGGACGTCTTCTGGTGCACGGCCGATCCCGGCTGGGTCACCGGCATGTCCTACGGGGTCATCGCCCCGCTGTGCCTGGGTGTCACGGTGATCAGCGACGAGGCCGAATTCGACGCCCAGCGCTGGTACGACATCCTGACCGCCGAGCGGGTCTCGGTCTGGTACACCGCACCCACCGCGGTGCGCATGCTCATGCGCCGCGGCGATGAACTGCCCGCCGGCACCGACCTGTCGTGCCTGCGCTTCGTCGCCAGCGTCGGTGAACCGCTCGACCCCGAAGCGGTGGTGTGGGGCGATCGGGTGCTGGGCCATCCGATCCACGACAACTGGTGGCAGACCGAGAGCGGCGCGATCATGATCGCCAACCTGGCGGCGGAACAGATCCGCCCGGGCTCGATGGGCCGGCCGTTGCCCGGCATCGAGGCCGCCATCCTGCGCCGCGGGCCGGACGGGCGTGCGGTCATCACCGATGGCGATGTCGAGCACGCGGGCGTCGACGAGGTCGGCGAGCTGGCGGTGCGGGCGGGCTGGCCGTCGATGTTCCGCGGCTACTGGCACGAACCCGAAAGGTACGCACGAGCTTTCGCGGCGGGCTGGTATCTCGGCGGCGATCTGGCCCGCCGCGACCGGGACGGCTACTACTGGTTTGTCGGACGCGCCTGACGATGTCATCAGGTCCGCCGACCATTTGATCGGACCCTTCGAGGTGGAGAGCACGGCCGATTAGCGCGGCCCGGACCACCCCGGTTACCGGCCCTCGCACGACTCGGTGTCGGTGCATCGCAGCGCTTGGCCGGGGCGGGTGCCGGAACGGTAGACGGTGATGCCCTTCGCGCCGGCCTGCCAGGCGCGCTGGAAGGCCCGGCGTATGTCGTCCGGGGTGGCGGATTCGGGGAGGTTGACCGTCTTCGAGACGGCGGCGTCGGTGTGGCGTTGGACGGCGGCCTGCATCCGGATGTGCCAGATCGGCTCGATTTCGTGTGCGGTGACAAAGGTACGGCGGAGCTCATCCGGCAATCCGATCGCGCCGGAAGCTGTTCCGGTGGAGAGGATTTCGTCTTCCAAGACGGTGGACCACGCCCCTGCGGCCGTGGCGCGCGCCCGGAACAGGGGATCGATATGCGGGAAGTCGCGTCCGATGATGTGCCGCGTGTAGGCGAGGCCGTAGAGGGGTTCGATGCCGGCGGACGTGCCTGCGATCAGCGAGATGGTGCCGGTGGGTGCGATCGAGGTGACCTGCGCGTGGCGCATGGGGGACCCGGTGGCCCACCGGCTGTGGGGGAAGAGCGGGAACGGGCCGCGCTCGGCGGCCAGCTGCCGCGAGGCGGCGTGCGCCCAGCGGGCGATGCGCGCCATGAGCCCGCCGGTGAAGTGGACGGCGTCGGTGCTGTCGTACGGGAGGCCCAGGGCGGCAAGCATTTCCGCGAGGCCCATGACCCCGAGGCCGATCTTGCGGGTCGCACGCGCGGCGGCGGCCAGGTCGGGCAGGGGATACTCGGACACGTCGAGCACGTCGTCGAGGAAGCGGACCGCGATCGCGACGACCTGTGCGAGCCTCTGTTCGTCGAGTCCGTCGCCGGTGACGAAGTGTGCGAGATTCACCGATCCGAGCGTGCAGGACTCGTACGGGGCCAGCGGCACCTCGCCGCACGGGTTGGTGGCCCGCAGCGCGCCCAGCTCCGGCACCGGGTTGGCGCGGTTGACCGCGTCGAGGAACAGCAGGCCCGGTTCGCCTCCGCGCCAGGCGGATTCGGCGATCCGATCGAACAACTCGCGAGCCCGGGCCTCCCGGACGAGGCGGCCGGAATGCGGATCGATGAGCCGATGCGCGCGATCCTGTTCTGCGGCGTGCAGAAACTCGTCGGTGACCGCCACCGACAGATTGAACGTGGGCAGCGCCTCCGGATCGGATTTGGCCGCGACGAACTCCTCGATGTCGGGGTGATGCGCGTCGAGCACCGCCATATTGGCTGCCCGGCGCCGCCCTCCCAGCCGGACCACCTGTGCCGCAGAGTTATAGAGGCCGATGAACGACACCGGTCCGCTTGCGGTGCCGCCACTCGAGGTGCGTGCGCCGCGCGGGCGTAACTCGGAGAACGAGTATCCGGCGCCTGCCCCGCTCCGGTGCAGCAACGCGGCGGTACGCAAGGTGGCGAAGATGGACTCCAGCGAATCGGCGACGGGGAGAACGAAGCAGCCCGAGAGCACGCCGAGCGAGGTCCCGGCGTTCATGAGAGCCGGTGAGTTGGGCAGGAATTCGCGGGCGCGCAGCACCGCGGAGAAGCGCTCGGACCAGACGGCCGACTCTCCCGGTCGATATTCGTCCTCGGCGCGGGCGACATGGGCCGCAACGCGATCCATCATGCCGCCGGGGGTTTCGCGGACGACGCCGGCGTCGTCGCGGAGCAGGTAGCGCTCGGCGAGCACGGCCTGGGCCGCCGGATCGAGCCCGAGATCGTCGATCAGGGCATGCGGGTTCCCGGCTCGGAGGTCGCTCATCGCGTGACGATCCGGGGGAAAGCCGTTGCCGTATCGCGGGATACGACCTCGGTTCCGGGCGGGTCCGGGACCACCAGCACCGGGCAGGGCGCGTGGCGGACGAGATCCTGGGTGAGGCTGCCCAGACGCGCCGTACGGGCGGACTCGGGATCATGCCCGATCACCACCAATTGCGCAGTGGCGCCGAGGCGTTCGACCACCGCAGCGGCATCGCCGACCACCGTGACGGGCCGCACCTCCACATCCGGGAAGTCACGCTGATACTGCCGTAGCTGGGCGTCGGGGACGACCGAGGTCGCCGTGTGGTGATCGGGCGGAAGCCCCGACCACATCGCGTAATCGGATGGTGACGCCCACTGCCGCCCTTGCCACACCCGCGCCACGGTGACGCCTGTGCCGCGATCTCGCGCCGCACGGAACCCGGCGAGCAGGGCCGCCCGGGCGGTGTACCAGGTGCCGACCACGACCAGGATCGAACCGTGCTCGGCCGCGGGCCGTCCGACCAGCGCGACCGGGCAGCTCGCCTCCCGGGTCACCGCCAGCGCGGTGGATCCCAGCACCATGTGAGAGACGAACCCGACGTCCCGGGCGCCCAGCGCGATGAGCATCGCCGACCGCGAGAGCTCGACGAGTACATGATCGGCCTGCCCTCGCAGCACAGCGATGCTGATCTCGAGCGGGTCCGCATCCTCACCAGCGTGGTGCCGCGCGAGTATCGCGGAGCGCGCGTCCTCGAGCGCCGCGTGGGCCTCCCGGTACCGCTGCCCGCCCGGCCGGAATGCGGGCTTGTCGATCGCGGGCACGACGGAGACCAATCGCAGCGGGGCATGCCGGGCGACGGCCTCGGCCGCGGCCCACCCGGCGGCGGCGACGGCCACCCGGGAGCCGTCGATGCCGGCGACGACCGGCCCGGGTTCAGCGGTCACCGCAGTGGGGATGTTCGTCTCCATATAGCCAGGGTTCGCCGCGTTGCTCCCGTCGGCTAGGGACCCCGCACCCGGGATCGCGGGACCAAAGCCCTCGGAACCGGAGGCTGGGTGCCCCTCCGAACCGACTTTCTGACGAGGTCACCGACTGTCCCGAGTACAAGATCACCGCCGTCGCCCTGCCGCCGCCGGCCGTCCGAAGGACTTCCGTCACCGGCGAAAGGACCACCGTCCCCGGCAGCGACGACTCGATGCCCTACTAAACCGGCGGTCTGGAGCGTGAAATCTAGTGTGTCAGAACAGTTTACCTCTCGGAAAGAGGGGCCATGAGCCTGCTGTCCGTACATCGTCAGCCCGGTTCGCTGCTGCCCGACCTCGCCGAACTGTGGAACGCCGTGGCGCCGCCCGCTGTCCCGATGTTGGGCACCCACCTGCCGCATCGCCGAGCTGTACCAGCAAGAACGTGACACCCGGCCGAGGTGGTTCTCACCGGCGGTCTCGGGCAGCCCCGAAACGCCTGTTCCGCAGAGGAGGACGTGATGACATACGAGGCTTATGACGATCGGCACCAATTGGCCTCGGCCGGTGTCGTGGTCGGAGTGGACGGATCGCTCGGATCGCAGCTCGCGCTGCGCTGGGCCGCGAGCTATTCCGCCCAGCGGCGCCGGGAGCTCCAGATCGTGCACGCCCTCGATCTGGGCGGAGTCAGCAGTTCCGGAAGCCCCTCCGGGGTGGTGCCGTCGTCGGTGGTCGACGCGGTGCGGGCACGAGGGCAGCAGCTCGTTCGCGAGGCCGAGGAGATGGCGCTGCGGATCGAACCCGGATTGCGGACCGCGACACGGCTTTCGGTGACCAATGCGAGCAGACTGCTGGTGGAGCTGAGCGCGGCCGCCTACGCGGTGGTGCTCGGAGCGACCGGAAACGCCGGGACATTCGTCCATCTGGGATCCACGCTGTTCGCCGTCACCTCCCATGCCCACAGTCCAGTGATCGTGGTGCGCCCGGATCCGGATGCGCACGACACCCTCCGCGAGACCGGACCGGTCGTGGTCGGCGTCGACGGCAGCCCGGTCAGCGAGGCCGCCATCGCCACGGCCTTCGCCGAAGCCGCCGAACGCCACGCCGACCTGGTCGCCGTACATGTCTGGAGCGATTGGGATTTCGGCGAATACCTCGGTGACCGAGCCCCCGCCGACCTCGTCGAGGTGGACGGACTCGAGGCAGCCCTCCTGACCGAACGACTCGCGGGCTTCCAGGAGAAGTACCCGGACGTGCAGGTGACTCGCCGCATCTATGTCTCCGCCCCGGCCGAGAAGCTGCAAGGGTGGTCCAAACACGCGCAACTGGTCGTGGTCGGCAACCGCGGCCGCGGCGGCTTCACCGGCATGCTCCTGGGTTCGACGACGCACACGCTGGTGCAGCACGCCCATTGCCCGATCATGGTCGTCCATCCCGCGGAGCGAGCCGAGTAGCCGCCGAATCAGGAGACGTCATGGAAGAGAATGCTATTCCCGCAACGAGTTTCGAGCATTCGGATCACGATGATCTGGGAATCGTCGTCGGCACGGATGGATCCGAGATCTCCTATCAGGCGGTGATGTGGGCCGCGATCGAAGCCGACATGCGGGGCTGCCCGCTGCATATCGTCACCTCGTACGCGAACCCGATCGTGGCGGGGGCCACGGAACAGAACCCCGACGACAGGCGTGACCTGAGGCAGCGAGGACAGCAGGTGCTCGCCGACGCCGCGCGTATCGCTACCCACGCCGTGCCGGGGGCGAGTCTGCACATCAGGACCGAACTCATCTTCGACATGATCATCGGCGCGTTGATCGAGCGCTCGCGGCGGGCGCGGCTGCTGGTGGTCGGCAATCGGGGGCTCGGCGCGATCGGGCGGGTCGTGCTGGGGTCGGTGAGCACCGCGCTGGCCCGGCAGGCGCACTGTCCGGTCGCGGTCGTGCACGGTGTTTCGGAGACGGACCCGGTGTCGGCGTCGAAACCGGTGGTGGTCGGGGTGGACGGATCGGCGAACAGCGTGCCGGCCATCGAGCTCGCCTTCGAGGAAGCATCGCGGCGAAAGTCCGACTTGATCGCGGTGCAGGCGTGGAGTGATACGGGTGGCTTCGACCTGCCCGTGATGGGGTGGGACGCGATTCGCAAGACCCAGGATGTGCTGCTGGAAGCGGCCCTCGCAGGCTACGTCGAGCGCTGTCCGGAGGTCACCGTGCACCGGGTCGTGTCCTCGGATACGCCGGTGCGCGCGCTGCTGGAGGAGGCCGAGAACGCGCAGCTCGTGGTGGTCGGCAGCCACGGCCGGGGCGGATTCGCCGGGATGGGGCTGGGGTCGGTGAGCACCGCGCTGCTGCATCTGGCGCAGTGCCCGGTCCTGGTGGTCCGTCGGCCACCGCAAAACCGGGCCGAAGAACCCGCCGGACAGTGACTTTCGGCCGTCACCGGCGGCCTGTCGCACGGGCCATGCTGAGGGCACGAGAATTCCGAGGAAGGACAGGCGATGTCGGCTCTCCCCGATCACGACACCATCCGCGCCGCCGTGGCGCTGGCGGTGCGGGCGCCGTCGGTGCACAACACCCAGCCGTGGCTGTGGCGGGTCGGCGACACCACGGTGCACCTCTACGCCGATGACAGCCGCCGGCTGCCTTACACCGACCCCGACAGCCGGGAGCTGGTGGTGAGTTGTGGTGCGGCGCTGCATCATCTGCGCGTGGCATTGCGCGCGGTCGGCTGGGATACGGTCGTGCACCGGTTCCCGAACCCCGATGAGCCGAGACATCTCGCCGCCCTGGAACTCCACCACGCCGAGCCCGACGTATCCGCCACGCGTCTGGCGCGCGCTATTGCGCGGCGGCGCAGCGACCGTCGCCGGTTCACCTCGTGGGAGGTGCCGCCCGCGCAGGTATCCGCGGTCGTCGCCGCGGGCGCGGCAGTACCGGGGGTGCAGGTCCGGGAGATCGACACGACCGGGGAGCACGCGCGATTGATGCGCGCTTTCGTCGACGCCGCGACCGCCCACCGCGGTGACGCCGGCTACAACGCCGAGCTGGCGCAATGGAGCGGTCACCACGCCAGCGCGCAGGGCGTACCCGCGCGTAACGCGGTTGTCCCCCCGGATGCGACGGTCCGGCCGTTCGGTGACCCCCGCCTGCCCGAGGCGGTCGTGAGTGACACCGAGGAGGCCGCGCGAATGCTGTTGGTGTGTACCGCCTCGGATGATCTGTGGGGCTGGCTGCGCGCCGGCGAGGTGGCGAGCGCGGTATTGCTCGAGGCCACCGCGCGGGGGCTGGCCACCTGCGCGCTGAGCGAACCTCTCGAAGTCACCGGTGTGCGGACCCGGATCCGCCGGGATCTGCTGGGCGACTTCGGCTATCCGCAGCTGATCATCCGGATGGGCTGGGCGGCGACCAGCGCCGCACCGGTACCCACCACACCCCGGCTCCCGCTCGAGGACATCGTTCGTCCGGCCGAATCCCTGAGCCTGTCGGGTGAGCAATAGCGAAGACACCAGAGTCAGGAGCGAAAAAATGACTGAAAACCTTGTCCCGCAGGTGGATCCGAATCCACCGATCGTCGTGGCCGCGGACGGTTCGGCCGTCTCCTACCAGGCGGTGGCCTGGGGGGCGCTGGATGCCGCGCGGCACGGGACCCCCTTGCACATCGTCACATCGATTTGCACGCCGGCCGGGCCGCCGCCGACCGCCGTGCTCGATGCCCCCGACATGGCTTCGCTCGAACTGGACGGCGAACGCATCGTGGGTGAGGCGACCCGCATCGCGTCCGAGACACTGCCCGGCGAAGGGGTCGAGATGTCCTCGGAAGTCACCGTGGAGCCGATCATCGCGCGCTTGATGGACCTGTCGCGGGACGCCCGGATGGTCGTGCTCGGCAGTCGCGGGCTCGGCGCGCTCCGGCGTGGGCTGCTGGGATCGGTCGCCACCGCGGTGACCCACCACGCGCACTGTCCCGTTGCCGTCATCCATTCGACCGCGGCGGCGGACCCGATATCGGCGCGGCAGCCGGTCCTGGTCGGTGTCGACGGCACGTCGAACAGCGTTGCGGCGCTGGAGCTCGCGTTCGAGGAGGCGTCGCTGCGCAAGACCGGCCTGACCGCACTGCACGCCTGGAGCGACGTCAGCGGACCCTACCTGCCGATGTCGGGGTGGGAGACCATCGAGGAGCAGGAGCGGGCGACCTTCGGTGAGGAGATGGCCGGATACGCCGAGCGGTATCCCGATGTCCCGGTGCGGCGGATTCTGGTGAAGGATCGTCCGGTTCGCTCGCTGGTGGAGGAGGCCGAACACGCGCAGCTGGTGGTCGTCGGCAGCCATGGACGGGGCGGCTTCACCGGCATGCTCCTGGGTTCGACCAGCAGTGCCCTGCTGCACAGCGTCGACTGCCCGATCGTCATCGTGCGTGGCCAGTGACCGGATCACTCGGCGGCCGCCGCCGGTTCACCCCAGCGGTACCGCCCAGTGCAGCAAGGTTCCCTTTCCCTCGGGGTTGCGGCCGAAGGAGAAGGTTCCGCCCATCTCCTCGGCCCGGTGCTGCAGGTTCCGCAGCCCGCTCGGGGTGATGTTCGCGGGGATCCCGCAGCCGTCGTCGGCGACCAGCACGGTCAGATCGTCGGAGACGTCGATGGACACCGCGACCGTATCCGCGGCGGCGTGCCGCACCACGTTGGAAACCGCTTCGCGCACCACGGCTTCGGCATGGTCGGCGAGTTCGGCCGCCACCACCGACAGCGGCCCGGTGATGCGCAACGAGGTGCGCAGGCCGGTATCGGCGGTGTGCGTGCGGATCACCTCCTCGATCCGCTGCCGCAGCCGGGTACTGTTCGCCGCGCCGCCGTGCAGGTCGAAAATCGAGGTGCGGATCTCCTGGACCACGTCCTGCAATTCGTTGATGACGTCCGAGATCCGGTCGCGCACTTCGGCCGAGCGGGCGCGGGCGACGGTGCCCTGCAGGCTCAGGCCGGCCGCGAAGAGCCGCTGGATGACATGGTCGTGCAGGTCGCGGGCGATGCGGTCGCGATCGGTCAGCACGTCGAGTTCGCGCATGCGCTGCTGGGCTTCGGCCAGCTGGATCGCCAGCGCGGCTTGATCGGTGAAAGCGCCTGCCAATTCCTGTAATTCGTCCGCGAACGGGGGAGCGCCGGCCGGGCGGACCATGACCAGCACCCCGAAGGTCGACTCCTGGGCGTTGAGCGGCAGGATCAGCGCGGGTCCGGCGTCGAGCGCGGTGTCGAGGCCGAGTTCGTCGCTGTCGTCGAGGCGCAGGGCCACACCCTTGCGGAACGCCTGTCCGATCGCCGTCCCGGACGTGTGGACCATTCCGGTGTGATGGTGACCGTCCGGCCCGGCGCACTTGCTGATCCGCAGCCCCTCGGCGTCGGTGTGGTTGCTGTCGGGTTCCTCGTCGACGGCGAGGAATGCCCATTTCGATTCGGTGAGTGTGCGCGCGTGCGTGACCATGTGGGCGAGCACCTGCTCGGGATCCGTTCCGGCCAGGAATTCGGTGGCGATATCGCGGGTGGCTTCGATCCAGGCTTGGCGGGTGCGGGTGGACTGATAGAGCCGGGCGTTGTCGATCGCGGTTCCGGCGGCCGCGGCGAGGGCCTGCACGATGACCTCGTCGTCCTCGGTGAACGGCAGTCCGCCGGACTTCTCGGTGAGATACAGGTTGCCGAAGATCTCGTCGCGGATCCGGACGGGCACGCCGAGGAAGGTCCGCATCGGTGGATGGTGGTCGGGAAAACCGACCGACGCGGGATGGTCGGCGATATTGTCCAGGCGGATCGGCTTGGGCTGGCTGATCAGCAGGCCCAGCACGCCGCGGCCCTCCGGGAGATCGCCGATCCGGGCTCGCATCTCCTCGTCGATGCCCTCGTAGATGAACTGTTCGAGCTGATCGTCCGCGCGGACGCCGAGCGCGCCGTAGCGGGCGTCGACGAGGCTGATGGCGGTGTGCACGATGGTGCGCAGGGTTTGGTCCAGATCGAGCCCCGAGGTCACCGACAGCATCGCCTCGACCAGGCCGTCCATCCGGTCGCGAGCGTCGATGATCTGTTCGACGCGGTCCTTGACCTCGGTGAGCAATTCCCGCAGCCGCAGCTGGGAGAGGGTGTCACGTACCGAGTAGGAGCCGTCGGGAGGCTCAACGGTCATCTCGTGTTTTCCTGTACTCGTGTCGGGCGTGCGCGACTTGTTCTGTTACGGCTGTTCCAGTTTAGGCGCGCGCCCGAGAACGATAGTGCAGGTGAGTGGCCGGCAGCGTCACCGCCGGTCCGGCTGGGCAAGTGCGCGGTCCAGGAGCACGCGCCGTTCGGCGGCTGCGATGGCGTGCCGGGTGCGCTGGATCGCATCGGGCGAGACGGACACCGACGTGATACCCGCGCGCACCAGATGCGCCACGAATTCCGGATGGGTGGAGGGCGCCTGGCCGCACAGCGACGAGGTGATGCCGAGCGACCGGGCGGTGGTGACGATCTGCTCGATGGCGTTCAGCACCGCCGCATCGGATTCGTCGAACAGTTCGGCGCACTCCTCGGAATCGCGGTCCACGCCCAGCACGAGCTGGGTCAGATCGTTGCTGCCGATGGAGATTCCGTCGATCCCCAGTTCGACGTACTCGGGTAGCCGGTAGATCACCGACGGCACCTCGGCCATGATCCAGCGGTGCAGGCCGCGCTGGCGTCCGAGCGGGCTCGCGTCGACGAGCTCGAGGCACTGCTCGAGTTCCCAGCGGGTGCGGACGAAGGGGATCATCAGGTGCACGTTCGGGGTCTGTTCGCGCACGCGTGCGAGCGCGGCCAGTTCGAGCCGGAACATCTCGGGCTGGCGTATGTAGCGGTAGCAGCCCCGGAACCCGATCATCGGGTTGTGCTCCTGGGGCTCGTAGCGGCTGCCGCCCTCGAGTGCGCGGAACTCGTTGCTGCGCATATCGCTTGCCCGGTAGACGACCGGGCGCGGCGCGAAGGCGGAGCTGATCCGGTGGACGGAGGCGGTCACGCTCTGGATGAACTTCTCGTCCTCGCCGCGGGCGATGAGATCGCGAGGATGGCGGCCGCCGAGCGCCTGGGTCAGCAGGACCTCGGCGCGCAGCAGGCCCACTCCGTCGGCGCCGGTGGCCGCGACGCGTTCGGCGGCTTCGGGCAGCCCCAGATTCGCGTAGACGCGGGTCCCGGTGGCCTCGGGTGCGGTGGTCTCGGGGACCGGGCGCGGCACCGCGGTGATCGTGGCCGGAAGCGGGTTTCCGGCGTACACCTGGCCCGCGGACCCGTCGACGGTGACCTCCTGACCCGTGGCCAGTTGCGCCGTGGCCGTGCGCGCTCCGACGATGCACGGGATACCGAGTTCGCGGGCCACGATGGCCGCGTGGCAGGTCATGCCGCCGCTGTCCGTCACCACCGCGGCGGACCGCGAGAGGGTGGGCAGCCAGTCCGGGTTCGTCATGGGCGCGACCAGGATCTCGCCGTTGCTCAGCGTGGATCCCTCTGCGGGCGAGTGCAATACGCGCACCGGACCGGTGGCGCGGCCGGGCGCCGCGCCCAGGCCACGCACCAGTGCCCGACCTTCGACGGTGTGCGCCACCGGAGCTTTCGCCGTGGTGTCGCTGGGCAGCGTGGTGATCGGCCGCGCCTGGACCAGCCAGAGGTGCTCGTCGTCGAAGACCCATTCGACGTCCTGGGGGCGGCCGTGGTGCGCCTGCACCTCGAGCGCGAGCCGGGCCACGGCGACGGCCTGGTCGTCGGTGAGCGCCGGCGCCTCGGCCTCGGATTCGGAGAGCTGAATTCTCTGATCGCCGTCCGCGCCGGGCACGATGGCGAAGCTCTGGCGGCCGACCTGGGTGGTGAGCAGCGTCGGTCCGTCCGCGTCGAGGACGTAGGTGTCGGGTGTGACGGCGCCGGACACCACCACTTCGCCCTGACCGCGCGCTGCGTCGATGACGATGTGATCGAGCGAACCGGTGGCAGGGTCGGCGGTGAAGGCCACGCCGGCCGTGCGGGCGGCCACCATCCGCTGCACCACCACGGCCATCTCGGGTCGATTGCGCATGCCGCGCCGTGCCCGATAGGTCAGCACGCGCGGGGAGAACAGGGATGCCCAGCAGTCGGTCAGCGCGGTGATCAATTCTTCGTCGCCGTGAATATTGGTGTGGGACACGTTCATTCCCGCGAACGACGCCGTCGCGCTGTCCTCGCCGACGGCCGAGGACCGCACGGCCACGGTAACCGCGTCGCCGAGCCGGTGGTAGGCCGACAGCACGGCATCGCGGACGGCCGGCGACATCGGGGTGTCGTGCACGAATTCCCGCATGCGACGGCACAGCTCGTCGAGCTGCTGTGCCTCGTCGCGGGTCGCGCCCTGCGCTGCCGCGAGCCCTCGGGTGTGCAGATCGTCGAGTTCCGGGCCGCGCGCACCCGCGCAGATCACCTCTTCGTAGGCGGATTTGAGCACGACGAACCCCGGCGGCACGGGCAGGTGCGCCGCGACCAGTTCGCCGAGATTGGCGCCCTTGCCGCCGGCGCGGTCGGCGTCGGTCAATCGCAATTCATCGAAGGTGGCGACATAGTCACCCATGACGGCTCCAGTTCTTTTTCGACCCGGGCAGCATGAGCAGCAGCAGGATCGGGAAGGCGAGGATGAACAAGGCGGACAGCATCGTCAGCGGCGCCGCGCCGCTGAGCTCGAGGCCGGTGACCACGCAGGGGAGTGCAATGACGAACAGGGGAGCGTGCCGGATCGTCACTGCTGTGCCTCCGGAGTCTCGAAAATGCCTGCGGAGGTGAGAATGTCACTGAAATCGGTACCGAGTAGCACGCGCCGCAGGGGTACGGGAAGCTGTGCCAGCACGTGGTCGAGCTGGCCGGGGGAGAACAGCTGGGCCAGCGCGTCGGTGACCGCCGCCGACATCCGCCTCGCTTCCTCCGGCGACACGTCCGCCGTGCGGGCGAACTGGTGCAGGAACGACGGCGGATCATGGCGCACCGGAACACGTCCC
Source organism: Nocardia sp. NPDC046763 (assembly GCF_040645495.1). Classification (NCBI taxonomy): domain Bacteria; kingdom Bacillati; phylum Actinomycetota; class Actinomycetes; order Mycobacteriales; family Nocardiaceae; genus Nocardia; species Nocardia sp. NPDC046763. The sequence continues at coordinate 55,769 of NZ_JBEYYI010000031.1, forward strand.
GGCGTCCAGCCCTCGTAGAAGACGCCGCGCAGCAGCGTGGGCAGCTGGGCGCTCAGGTGTGCGGCCGCGCCGATGTCGAGGCGGTCGCGCACGGTGTGCAGCCAGGCGCGCAGGGCCCGATGCGCCTCCATCCGGTCGTCGGTGTCGAGCCGGTCGGCGACGGTGCGCAGCCAGATGTGGCCGGTATTGATCGCCGGGGCGAACGGATCGGTGTGATGGCTCATCGGCGTGCCTTTCGCGAAGACGGGATGACCGGGGGTGCGGGTCAGGGGTGGGTCGGAGTGGCCTGTGCCTGCTGCAGGTGTAGGGCCTGGGCGATGGTGTCGGTCCAGATCGTGATGTCGGACCAGTCGCGCAGGTCCCCGTAACGGGCGCCGCCGAGCAGGCGGTACAGGGCGCGCGCGGGCAGCGAGACCCCGGCGCGTTCGTAGTGGCCGGCGAACGCGTGGAAATCACGCGGGGTGATCGAATCACGCAGGGCGGCGATCTTTCTCGGGACGACATGGCCGATGCGGCGCCCGGCCGGACCGACCAGGGCCGGCCCCAGCCCGACGCTGAACAGCCACAGCGAGTGTGTCTGCAGTTCGTGGCGATGCGAGCGGACGAATTCGGCCATCTCCGGCAGCAGGGCCAGATCGTGCACGGCGCTGCCCAGCACGATGGCATCGAAGGGTGTGAGTTCGGGAGCGTGTTCGACGTCGGCGACTTCGACGGCCGCGCCGCGGGCCGTGAGGTAGGCGCCGATGAAATCGGCGATCTCACGGGTGGATCCCTGGGCGGTGGCGTAGATGACGGCGACGCGTGGAGTGGTGGTTCCCATGAATCGAGCCTGCTCGCGTGGCCGGATTTCGGTGAGAGGACTCCTACCCGTGGTGATCGGGACCATGGTCCTCGACCGCCTCAGCCGGCCGCCGCGGCGGGATGGGACAGGTCGGCCAGAGCGGCGGCGAGCAATCGACGGGCCTCCTCGGCCGGTCCGGCGAGCTCGGGCCTGGCCAGGACTTCGGTGAGCAGCGTGGGATCGGTGGCCTCCACGAGCACGCCGGTCCGGTCGGCCCGCACGACGACGTTGCAGGGCAACAGCAATCCTGCCTCCCGGTCGATGTCGAGGGCGCGACCGGCGAGCTGCGGGTTGCAGGCTCCGAGGACCAGGTACTCCTCGATGTGCTCACCGGCCCGCTCCCGGAGGGCGGCCTGGACATCGAATTCGGTCACGACGCCGAATCCGTGCTCCCGCAATGCGATCCGGGTGCGGTCCACGGCGTCCGGGAACGTCGCGTCGAGGTGGACGGCAATGGCCGCGGCGGGCGCCACCGGAATGCGGATCTCGGTGATCAGCAGACGGGGATCGCTCACCTCGTCGGGGCCGATGAGATACGCCTCTGTTGGCGGTCCGATGGGGCGATAGCCGTTGCTCTGCAGCCATTCTCGTAATGCGCGGTACGCGGCGTCGATGGCGTGATAGCTGCCGCGATGGCAGGTGCGGGCCACCAGCGCCGGCGACTGGATGGTCAGCTCCGCACCGGAACTCGGGCCGAGGGCGGGCGCGGCCTCGATGGGGAGCCCGAAATCGACGACGATGGCGTCTTCGGCGGGCAGTTCCCGATGGAAGGTGATCGTCGGTGCGCCGTTCGCGACGAGCCCGGCCTGCTCGGCGACCTCCGACAGCCGGTTCATGCCGCCGACTATGCCGTCGCTCAACAGGTCCGGGCGGATCTCCAGCGGTATGCGCAACACCGCCTGCGGCGGCGTCTCGCACACATTCACCCGGTACTCCATGACGCGCCTCCTTCGATAGTTCGTGCGTTCAGCGTGCGTCCGGCCGTGCGGGTGCCACAGAGGACAAGGTCACGGTGGTGGAGGAACAAACGCACAGCCGTATGGGGCGATCGGCAGGGAGGGGACCAAGGTCCCGAGATCGTCCGTCCATCGCGGCGTCACAGGCAGGGTCGAGGGAGACAACCGCGTCGTCCCAGCGAGTGGTCCCGCCACAAAAGTGAACCCCCGGCCCGGTCGGAGGCGGTCGGGAGGCCGGGTCATGATCACCGCCGTTCGTCGGCGGCGAGGGCGAAATAGTTCTCCTCCTCCTGCACGAAGTGCAGGCGCAGCACGGCGTGCAGGCCGTAGAGGCAGGCCAATAGGTCGTCGATCTGATCCGGGTCGAATTCGCCACGCGCGTGGGCCAGTTCGAGATGGGTGCCGATGCGGGTGGCCAGTCGCTGGATCTCGGCGTGCGCGCGGCTCATGGTGGCCGTTGCCTCGGAGCCGCCGAGCGGCCCGGCGAGCGCGGGATAGAGCTGGGTCTCCTCGGCCACCTCATGGGGCAGCAGGTCCTCGATCAGGAAGCGATGCACGCTGTCGAGTGCTGCGAGTGCAGCGTCATCGGGGCGGTCCGCGACCCGGTCGGCGACCGCGCGGAGCCTCGCGAGTGCGTCCTGCATGACATGGTGTTCGGTGGCGAAGCGGTGGAGCAGCTCTTCGGTGTCCGCCGGCAGGTCCAGACGGGCGGCCGGATTGGCGCGCAGTGCTCGCAGCGCGTTCAGGATGACGGCGACGTCGATGGCCTCCTGAAGCAGCGCGCCCGGCGCGGGCGGCAGCCAGCCGACGGCCGCGACGACCATGGCCGTCAGCGACAGGGTCATGCCTACGGTCGCGCTCTGGACCGCGATGCGCCGCGACCAGCGGGCGATGTCCATGGCGTCCGCGAGCCGGTCCAGCCGATCGGTGGTGAGCACGATATCGGCGGCCTCGGACGAGGCGGTCGAACCTCGCGCTCCCATGGCCACCCCGACCGTGGCGGCGGCCAGGGCGGGCGCGTCGTTGATGCCGTCGCCCACCATGACGGTCACCTGCTGCCGGCTCTCCCGGCGCACCGCCTCGACCTTGTCGGCCGGGCTCTGACCCGCGTAGACCTCGTCGAGGCCCAGCACCGTCGCGACCTCGCGCGCGGGCTCGGGGCGATCACCGGTGAGCATGACGAGGCGGTTCAGCCCGGCCTCACGCAGCCGGCGCAGGGTACGGGGCGCCTGCCGCCGCAAGGGATCACGCAGCAACACGACACCCCGGGGGTCATTGTCGACGACGATCCAGGCGACGGCGGCGGAGTCCAGCCGCGCCCGATTCATCACCGGCCGCGCCCATTCCGGGGTGATCATCGACTCCGGCAACTTCCCCACCTGCACGCGATGACCGTCGACCGTGCCGGTGACGCCGCGACCCGCCTGCTCGGAAACCGCTGTGGCAACGGCGAGCTGGAGCTTGCGGGCCAGCGCCTCGGTCACGATCGCTTCGGCCAGCACGTGCGGCGACAGCTGATCCACCGAGGCGGCCATCTGCAACAGCCACGCTTCATCCGCGCCCGGAGCGGCGGCGACCTCCGTGACCACGGGCTGCCCGGCCGTGACGGTACCGGTCTTGTCCATGACCAGAGTTGTTGCGCGACCGAGATTTTCCAACGCCCCGCCGTCGCGCACCACCACGCCGACCCGCGATGCGCGTGACAGCCCCGACACGATGGCAACGGGCGCGGCCAGCAACAGCGGGCACGGTGTCGCGACCACGAGCACGGCCACCGCGCGCACCAGCGATCCGCTGAACCAGTACGCGGCACCCGCGACGATCAGGGTCAGCGGGAGAAACCACACGGCATAGCGGTCCGCCAACCGGACCGTCGGCGCGGTGGCGGCTCCCGCCTCGCGTGCCAGCCGCACGATCCCGGCGTAGGTGCTGTCGTCGGCCGTCGCGGTGGCCCGCATCTCGAACACGCCGCCGGCATTGAGCACGCCGCTGCGCACCGGCTCCCCGGGGGCGCGCTCGACCTGGAGCGGTTCTCCCGTCAGCGCCGATTCATCCAGCGCCGCAACGGTATCCATGATCCTGCCGTCGGTGGGAACCACCTCGCCGGCGGCGATCACCAGGATGTCGCCCGGAACGATCTCATCGAGATCGACGACCCGCACCACGTCCCCTCGCCGTCGCCGTGCCGACCGCGGCGCCCGCTCGAGCAGGGCCCGCAGATCCCGGGCCGCGCGCCGCTCGGCGGCGGCATCGAGCGCGTGCCCGCCGCTGAGCATGACCGCGATCAGTGCGCCCGCGAGGTACTCGTGCACCCAGAGCGTGCCGGCCAGCGACAACACCGCGATGAGGTCGACTCCGGCGCGCCCGCGCCGCAGCGCCGCGACAACCCACCACACCGCCGGGACCATGGCCACCACCGTGCCCGCGGCCCAGCACCAGTCGGCCACTTCTGTCGCCCCGGCGGCCCATGCGACGCCACCGGCGACCAGCGGTGAGATCGTCCCGGCCAGCAGCGCCGTTCCGAGGATGCCGCCGACTCGATCCAGCCAGGCGTGGAAACGTGAATCGACCACCATGGCTCTCGTCCTTTCGCCGGGTCATTCCCGATCAGTGCATCGCAGTTGTCCGAGGAGCGGCAGGGCCACAGTCCCCGAACACCACTGCCCTTCGTCCCGGTCGTGGGCGGCCCACGGCTCCTGATGCGGTGTGCCGGACAGGGCAATCCGAGGATCTCGCTTCTTGTGGGCTGTGCCCTGTCCGAAGGATGTCCGAGACAGGACCTTCGGCCCTGTGGGGGCGATGGTGCGGGTGTTGACATGGATCGAGGGATGCAGTTCCGGGATCAGGTGAGAAGGGTTTGCAGTTGAAACATGGGTATCAGTTCGTTCCGCGCGCCACCGTGAGTCTGGGGCGTGCGGAAGCACTGCGGCTGCTGGGCAGCGTCCCGTTCGGGAGGGTCATCTTCACGCGCGACGCGCTGCCCGCTGTCCGGCCGGTGAACCATCTGGTCGACGAGGGCCAGATCATTGTCGTGCGGACCCGGCTCACGTCTCGGCTGACATCGACCGTGCGTACGGATCCGAATGTGGTGGTGGCGTACGAGGCTGACGATATCGACCCCGTCGCGGGGCTGGGATGGTCGGTGGTGGTGACGGGGATCGCCCGCACCGTGACGGATCCGGAACGGGTCGCACGGTACGAGAGCCTGCTGCAGCCGTGGGTCGACGGCGCGATGGACACCATCGTCGCCATCGAGCCGACCCTGGTGACCGGGGTGCGGCTCGTGGCGAAGCAGGCGGGTTAGCCCGGTCAGGCGTACGGGTCGTCTGCCTCCCAGTCGGCATCGTCGGCGCTGTCGGCATCGGCATCCTCGGCGCCGGCCCCGTCGTTCTCGGTGAAGCGAAGCCGGGCGACGAGTTTGATGTGATCGTCGTTCTTGCCGTGGGTGATCACCAGTTCGCTCCGGAGTTCGTCCGGGAGAGCGAGCGCGCCGGCGGTGCCGTCGCTGTCGTAGGTGATCACGCCTCCGGTGTCGAGTTCGTCTGCGAGACCACGTAATTGGTGGGCGAGTTCGGCCCGGTCGAGGGTGCGGTGTACTTCGTAGATCTTCTTGTGTGTCATGTCTGGAAGCACACCGCACCCGGGGGAGAGGCTCTAGGGACCAAATGCCTGTGCCGGTTGTGCGGAAGTCCCCTCCGCCGGGCGCGTTCCGATAGTGAAACGCGCAGCGCGACGGCGCAATCGATGATCGGGGCGACGGTCGCGGGCGGCCGGGACGGCGGGGGGTGTCCGGAAGAACCAGTGCTTCGCCGTTTCCGCCAGCGCCAGATACGCGACGATCATGACGAGCAGCGCGACGAAGAAGGCGCCGGGCAGCGGCTGGAAGCCGAGCGTGGCGGCCAGCGGCGTCACGGGTAGCAGTGCGCCGATTCCCACCGCGGCCAGCGCGGCGGTGAGCAGGGCGACGCTCGGGTGGCTGCGGAAGAAGGGCGTTCTGCGGGTTCGGATCACGAACAGCACCAGAGTCTGGGTGGCCAGCGATTCGACGAACCAGGCGGTGTGGAAGAGGGCTTCGCCCGCGTGGAAGATCCACAGCATGATGCCGAAGGTCGCGAAGTCGAACACCGAGCTGATGGGGCCGAACACCAGCATGAAACGCCGGATCAGCCCGATGTCCCAGCGCGCGGGCCGGGCCAGCTGCTCCTCGTCGACCGTGTCGGTGGGAATGGCGAGCTGGCTGGAGTCGTAGAGCAGATTGTTGAGCAGAATCTGCGAGGGCAGCATGGGCAGGAACGGCAGGAACGCGGAAGCGCCTGCCGCACTGAACATATTGCCGAAATTGCTGGACGTGCCCATCAAGACGTACTTCATGGTGTTGGCGAACACGCGCCGGCCCTGGGTGACGCCGTCCGCCAGGACCTGCAGGTCCTTCTCGAGCAGCACGACGTCGGCGGCGTCCTTGGCGACGTCGGTGGCGGCGTCCACGGAGATTCCGACATCGGCGGCGTGCAGGGCGAGCGCGTCGTTGACGCCGTCGCCGAGGAACGCGACATCGACGCCGAGCGAGCGTTGCGCGCGGACGATGCGCGCCTTCTGTTCTGGATCGATGCGGGCGAAAACGGTTGTGGTGGCGAGCTTCCCGGCGAGCTCGGCGTCGGTGAGCCGGTCGAGCTCGGTGCCCGACAGGGTGTCGCCCGCCGGCAGGCCCAGCTGTTCGCAGACCCGCGCGGCCACCGTCGGATGATCGCCGGTGATGACCTTGACCGCGACGCCGAGCGTGGCCAGGCGGCTGATCGCCTCGCGCGCAGAGGCTTTCGGTGGGTCGAGGAACACGAGGAACCCGGCCAGTCGCAGGCCGGTCTCGTCGGCGGCTGTCAGCGACGTCCGCCCGGGCGCCGGACGGGTCGCGACGGCGACCACGCGGTGCCCGGCCGCGAACTCGGCACCGAGCGCCCGGGTGGCCGCATCCGGCACGTTCTCGCAGCAGGCGAGGACGGCCTCGGGAGCTCCCTTCGTAATGATCGTTCCCCCGGTGCCGGGCGCATCGACGAGGACCGAGACCATGCGCCGCCGATGATCGAAAGGCAGTGTGGCGAGCCGGGTGTGCCGCTCGGCGCCCTCCCGCGGTGCGGGCGGCGCAGCCCACAGTGCCGTATCGAGCGCGTCACCGCCGGCGAGCTGACCGTTCTGGATCACGCCGTCGGTGCAGGCCATGCCCAGCTCGATGACATCGTCGCCGGCGTCCAGGTCGGCGGCGACCGCGCGCATGAATTCGATCCGCCCCTCGGTCAATGTGCCGGTCTTGTCGGTGAACAACACCTCGATGTCGCCGAGATCCTCGATGCAGACCAGCCGCTTCACCAGCACCTTGCGCTGCGCCAGGATTCGTGAGCCGGCCGCCAGGCTGGTCGACACCACCGCCGGCAGCAGTTGCGGCGAAATGCCGACCGCGATCGCCAGCGAGAACATCAGCGCGTCCAGCAGCGGCCGGTGCAGCACCAGGTTCACCGCGAAGATGCCGATCGTCAGCACGGCGGCGACGCGCACCAGCAGCATCGAGAACCGGCGCAGCCCGGCCTGGAACTCGGTCTCGGGCTCCCGGCGCGCCAAACCGACGGCGATACGGCCGAATTCGGTGTCGCCGCCGGTCGCTGTCACGACGCCGCGGCCGGTTCCGGCGGCGACCACCGTGCCCATGAGTGCGCAGCACGCCAGCTCGGACACCGGGCTGCCCGCCGCAACCGGGTCGGTCGATTTGACCACCGGTTCCGACTCGCCGGTCAGCACCGATTCATCGCACTGCAGTCCGGTCACGGACAGCAGCCGCAGATCCGCCGGCACCAGCTCGCCCGGGCGTAGCTGGACTATGTCGCCCGGAACCAGCTCCGCGAGGTCGACCGATCGGGCCTGTCCGGCACGGGTCACCACGACTCGATGCCGGATGCGCTCGTGCAGCGCGGCCGCCGCCTGCTCGGCGCGGAATTCGTTGACGGTGCCCAGGCCGACGGACATCGCCACGATCACCCCGATGACCACCGCGTCGCTGCGCTCGCCGAGGAAGAACGACACCAGAGCGGTCACGGCGAGCAGCAGCAGGAGCGGCGAGCGTAATTGCCGCAGGATGACCGGCCCGATGCGCGCGCGATGCGCTTGAATGGCGTTCGGCCCGAAAAGGCGTGCCCGTCCGGCATATTCGGATTCGGTCAGCCCTTCGTCGCCGGTGGCCAGCGCGGTCAGAATCCGATCGATGGGCTGCGCGGCGGCGGTCGTGGCGGGTACGGGCCGAACCGTGTGCGGCAGCGTGCGATTCGTGGCCGAGGCCAGCGCGTGAACGTGCATACCGTCGAGGGTTCCGCTGTCCGGGCCGGGACGATAGGGCCTGCTCGCATCCAGGGAGGGGACCAAAGACCTTGTAGCCGAGGACTTGCCGCCGCTGTGGGCCGTGATGCGCAGCGGCAGACTGAAGGTGTCGGCCCCCGAGTCCGGGGGTGATTCCAGCAGCGGATGACGAGTGAATGGTATTCCCGATCACGCTGTGTGCCAGTCGATTCGAGCTCCGCCGCGAAACGTGACACCTGCAGTCACGGGAGCCCTTCGTTGGCTCGGCGCATTCGGGTCCGGACGCCCGCTATCGCCGCGGCTGGATAGCCCGGGCCTCGGGGGTCGGCCTGTCGGGTCGGTGCGGGCGCAGGCGGAACGCAACCGCCGCGGCTCCGGACGAAGACGCGGCGGGGAGCGCGGTTCGCTCTACATCGGACGCGGATGCTCACCACGCAGCTTGGACGCGTAGACCGCCGCCTGCGTGCGCCGCTCCATGCCGAGCTTGGCGAGCAGCCGCGAGACGTAGTTCTTGACTGTCTTCTCCGCGAGGAACATTCGTTCGGCGATCTGCCGGTTGGTCAGCCCGTCGCCGAGCAGGTCGAGAAGTTTGCGCTCCTGGTCGGTGAGCCCGGCCAGCGGGCCGTCGGACTGCGTGCTGCGGCGCAGTCGATCCATCAGCGCCGCGGCGGCACGGTTGTCCAGCAGCGAGCGGCCGGCGCCGACCTCCTTGATGGCCTTGGCCAACTCCATGCCCTTGATGTCCTTGACCACGTAACCGCTGGCTCCAGCGAGGATCGCGTCCATCATGGCCTGCTCGTCGGTGAACGAGGTGAGGATGAGGCAGCGCAACCCATCGACGCGCGAGAGCAGATCACGGCAGAGTTCGATGCCGTTGCCGTCCGGCAGCCGGACATCGAGGACCGCGACATCCGGTTTCAGCGCCGGGATTCGGGCCAGGGCCTGGGCCACATCGGAGGCCTCACCGATGACGGTGAGCTCCGGGTCGCTCTCGAGCAGGTCGACGAGTCCCCGGCGGACGATCTCGTGATCGTCAACGAGAAAAACCTTGATCATGGCCGGTTCCCATTCTGTAGGTCGTCGTGTTCGAACATAGCTCTCCGGGGCGCATTATCGGGGATGGCCGGAAGGAGCCGGGCCGCCGGGGGTGGCGGGAGCGGTGACCTCCAAGATCTGTTCGAGGGGCAGCCGCGGGGTATGGGTCGGCTGCCGGTCGGAGGCGGGAACCGTGCCGACCCGCACCAGCACCTGTGGCTGCTCCACGCGGCCGGTGAGCTCGCGGATGACCGCTCGGCTCCGCGGCACTTCGGTGACGTGGGTGATCGTGCAGGTCGCATAGCCCGCGACCGTGCATTCGAGCAGGATGGTCGACAGCGCCTCACCGCAGCGCAGCAGTTCGGCGAAGCTGTTGCCGCTGGACACGACGAGCACCACGGACTTGTCGTCCTCGATCTCGGTCCGGCGCGGCTCGTCCTCGACGGCCGGGAGTATGCGGCTCAGATCGACCCGCTCGCGCTCCTCGGCGGATATCCGGGCCGTCGGCGGGATACCTTCGGCGGGGAGTGAATGCCCTGTCCACCACTGCAATTCGGCTTGATAGCCGGAATCGTAGCGGCGTATCGCCGCGGTCAGCCGCGAGGCGCGGGCGAGCTCGGCGCGGGCCTCGGGCGCCAGCACGGTGATCACCGCGTCGAAGGGGTCGACGATGACCGGCAACACCGGTTCGAATTCGCGCCAGTGCGCCGGTTCGGCGAAGGGGAGCCGGTCGGTGTAGCGAACCGCGATGGCGGCGGCTCGGTCCCGGTCGGCGTCGGTCACGATCCGCGCCGGCTCGAAGGTCACCGTCGCAACCTGATCGTGCCGGGTGGGGTCGGGGAAATACGTGACCTCCGTCTGCCACCCGGCCGCGGCCAGCGCGGCGCGCAGATGTCCCAGCACGAGACCACAGCCGATCAGCATCTGCCGCCCGGAGTGGTCGGTGGCCGGAAGCATGCGCGAGCGCACCGAGAACAGGTGCAGGGCATCGCCGTCGAAGACCCAGCGCCACGGCTGGCTGTTGTGCAGGGAGGGCGCGCGACCGGCCAGCCGGACAGCCTGCTCGATCGTGTCGCCGCTGGGTAGTGGGCTCATGAACTCACGCTAGGACGGGTGGTGGGTGCGCTACAGGGGCCGTTGGTCCTCGTTACGGTGCTACAGGACCCTTGGCCCGGCGCCCGGCCGGACGCACGCTGAAGCGGTGGACGACAACATGCAGCCCGCGCCGTTGATCGACGCACGGCGTCACGACGCGGTGATCTTCGATATGGACGGCGTGGTGACCGACAGCGCCCGCGTCCACGCGGCGGCCTGGAAGGAGATGTTCGACGACTTCCTCGCGCATCGGGAGCCGGCCCCGGGCGAGAACCTGTCGCCCTTCACCGACGACGACTACCTGCGGTGGGTGGACGGTGAACCGCGCTACCGGGGAGTGTCCGATTTCCTTGCCGCACGCGGTATTTCACTACCCGACGGCGATCCCGCCGACGCCGAGGACGCCGCAACGGTATGCGCGCTCGGCAACCGCAAGGACCGGTTGTTCCTCGAACGGCTCGCCCGCGACGGCGTCCCCGCGTTCGACTCCACCGTGGCCCTGGTGCGGCGCCTGCAGACCGCGGGTATCGGTGTCGCGGTGTTCTCCGCCAGCCGCAACTGCGCCGACGTGCTGCGGGCCGCCGGCATCGGAGACCTGTTCGGGGTGCGGGTGGACGGCATCGTGGCGGCGGAGCTGGGGCTGGCGGGCAAGCCCGACCCGGCGATGCTGCTCGAGGCCGCGCGCCGGCTGGGTGCGGAGCCGGAACGGACCGTCGTCGTCGAGGATGCGGAGGCCGGTGTCGCGGCGGGCCGGGCCGGCGGATTCGGTCTGGTGATCGGCGTCGACCGGGGCGGGCACGGCGATCGGCTGGCCGAGCGTGGGGCCGATGTGGTGGTGCCCGACCTGGTTCGGGTACGGCTGCGCAACGGTTTCCGGCGGATGTCGGAGGTGCCGGATACGGTCGCGGGGCGGCTCGGTGACCTGCTCGACACCGAAAAGGCCTCCGTCCTGCTCGATTTCGACGGCACGCTGTCGGCCATCGTCCCCGATCCGGCGGCCGCGACCCTGGTGGAGGGTGGCGCGGCGGCCCTCGCGCGGCTCGCGGCGCAGTGCCCGGTCGCCATCGTCAGCGGGCGCGAGCTGGAGGATCTGCGCGGCCGGGTGGGCGTCGACGGACTCTGGTACGCCGGGTGCCACGGCTTCGAGTTGCAGGCCCCGGACGGCACGACGTACGTGCACGATGCCGCCCCGGGCGCCGAGCGCGCGCTGGCGGCGGCAGCGGAGGAGCTGACGAAGTCGTTGAGCGCCGTCGAGGGGATTCTGGTGGAGCACAAGCGCTTCGCGGTCGCCGTGCACTATCGGCGGGTCGCCCCGGAACAGGTCGGCGCGGTGACGGCCGCCGTGCACGCGCAGGCACACCAGCGCGGTCTGCGCGTGACGGGCGGCCGCAAGGTGGTCGAACTGCGGCCGGACATGGACTGGGACAAGGGCACCGCGCTCCAGTGGATCCTCTCCCACCTCGTCACGCCGAGGCTGCCGATCTACGTCGGCGACGACCTCACCGACGAGGACGCCTTCGATGCCGTGGAGGCCGAGGGTATTTCGATCGTGGTCCGGCACGACGAGAACGGCGACCGGCGGACCGCCGCCCGCTTCGCGCTGCCCGGACCCGAGGGCGTGCGCTCCTTCCTCGACGATCTGGCCGTCCTGCTGGCGGCCGAATCCGCTGGGGCCGTATCGGATTCATGGGTGTTCGCCTTCGATGGGTACGACCCGGCGCACGAGCGGCTGCGGGAGGCGCTGTGCACCGTCGGAAACGGATATCTCGCCACCCGCGGAGCCGCGCCGGAGTGCGCGGCGGGGCAACACCACTACCCGGGTACCTATGTCGCCGGGATCTACAACCGGCTCTTCGATCGGATCGCGGGGCGCACGGTCGACAACGAGAGCCTGGTGAACCTGCCGAACTGGCTGCCGGTCACCTTCCGCATCGGCGACGGTGACTGGCTCGACATCGACGCCATCGAATTGCTGTCCTATCGCCAGGAATTCGATCTGCGCCGGGCGGTCCTGCTGCGGCACTTCCGCTTCCGGGACGCCACCGGTCGCATCAGCGCGGTGCGGCAGCGGCGGTTCGCGGCCATGCACGCGCCGCACCTGTGCGCGCTCGAGACCGCGGTGACCGCCGAGAACTGGTCGGGGACGGTGGTCTTCCGCTCGATCGTGGACAGCGCGGTGAGCAACGGTCTGGTGGCGCGGTATCGGGACCTGTCGGGGGAGCACCTCGAGCGGGTTTCGACGCGGGAGCTGTCACCCGAATCGGTGCTGGTGGTGGTGCGCACCGGGCAATCCGGGATTCCGGTTGCGACCGCGGCGCGCGGCACGCTGCACCGAGAGGGTGTGAAGCTGTGTCCCGCCACGGAACTCGTCGAGAGCGGCGGGTCGATCGGGCACGACCACGGCGTCGCGATGACCGCGGGCGACACGGTCGTGCTGGAGAAGATCGCAGCCGTGGTCACCGGCCGCGACCACGCGGTCTCGGCCCCGGACGACGAGGCCACGCGTGCACTGCGCAGTGCCGCCGGGTTCGCCGACCTCCTCGAATCGCACACGGCCGCCTGGGAACACCTCTGGGAGCGGCTTCGCATCGACCTGGGCGGCGGTGAGCACGCGACCCGGGTGCTCCGGTTGCATCTGCTGCATCTGGTGCAGACCCTCTCGCCGCACACCGCCGATCTGGACGTCGGGGTCCCGGCGCGGGGTCTGCACGGCGAGGCCTATCGGGGCCACGTCTTCTGGGACGAGCTGTTCGTGTATCCGGTTGTGAATCCACGCTTCCCGCGACTCGCGCGTGGTCTGCTGCGGTACCGATACCGGCGGTTGCCGGAGGCGCGTCGGGCGGCGGCCGCCGCCGGGTTGTCCGGCGCGATGTTCCCGTGGCAGTCCGCCTCCGACGGCCGCGAGGAAAGCCAGCTCATGCATCTGAATCCGCTGTCGGGGCATTGGAATCCGGATCCGAGCCCGCGCGCCCACCACATCGGCAGTGCCATCGCCTACAACGTCTGGCAGTACTACCAGGCGACCGGTGACCTCGAATTCCTCACCGATTACGGCGCCGAGCTCATGGTGGAGATCGCCCGGTACTGGGCGAGCCTGGCCGACTACGACCCCCGCCACGACCGGTATCACCTGCGCGGGGTCATCGGGCCCGACGAATTCCACACCGGTTCGCCGAGTGCCCCCGGATCCGGCGTGGACGACAATGCCTACACGAATGTGATGGCGGTGTGGACACTGCTGCGGGCGCGCGACGCGCTGGACCGGCTGACGCCCCGCGCACGGGCGGAACTGCTCGAATCGCTGCGGGTCTCACCGGTGGAACTGGCGCGGTGGGAGCATGTCGGGCGGCGGATGTACGTGCCCTTCCACGACGAGGTCATCAGCCAGTTCGACGGTTACGAGCAACTGGCCGAACTCGATTGGGACGGCTACCGGCAACGCTACGGCGAGATCCAGCGGCTGGATCGCATCCTCGAAGCCGAGGGCGACGACGTCAACCGCTACCGGGCCGGCAAACAGGCCGATGTCCTGATGCTGTTCTATCTGTTCTCCGCCGACGAATTGCGGGAAGTGTTCGACCACCTCGGCTATGACCTTCCCGGGGAGATGATTCCGCGGACGATCGACTACTACCTGGCCCGCACGTCGCATGGTTCGACGCTGAGCGCGCTGGTCCACGCCTGGGTGCTGGCCCGCGCGAACAGAGCGCGGGCGATGGAATTCTTCGACCGGGTCCTGGAATCCGATATCGCCGATATCCAGGGCGGGACCACGCAGGAGGGAATCCACCTCGGCGCCATGGCCGGAACGATCGACCTGGTCCAGCGGTGCTTCACCGGAATGGAGATCCGGGCCGATCGCCTCATCTTCAACCCCTGCTGGCCCGACGAGCTGGGGGAGCTGCGGTTCTCGATCGTCTACCGCGGGCACCGGCTCGCGATCAGGGTCAGCGCCTCCGATCTGGAGGTCGCCGCCGATCCGGGCGTGGCGGACCCGGTGGAGATCCATTACGACGGGTACACCGAGCTGCTGCCGGCGGGAGCGACGATCCGAATGCCGGTGAGCCGCAAGGCATCCGATCCGGATCCGCTCACGACCGCAGCTGACTGACGCCCCATCGGGCCAGCCCGATCGCGACGGCCAGGTATTCGACGAGCGCGAGATACACCAGCACCGCGCCGTACAGCCGAGCCCAGAGGGCGATGTAATCGGTGGCGGCGGGAACCGCGACCACCATCGCCGCGCCGAGGACCATGGCCACGGTCGCCACGGCATGCGGTGTTGCGGGAGGATTCATGCCAGCAAGTTTTGTCGCGGCTCGCGCGAATCAGCAGGGCCGATGTTCCCGACACCGATGGGACCAACGGCGGCCGAAGTCCCACACGCCCAACCCGGCCGCCGCGCAGAGGTCTTTGGTCCTCACACCGAGGACGATCGCCCGCAGAGGGCGGTCAGGTCCCATTTCTACCGTGAGAGTACGAGCCCCTCCCCGGGCGCCGACGATTTCACCTCACCCCGGAGGTCAGGATGACACACCAGGAACTCGACGATCCGCATCGGCTGGCCTCGGCGCCCGTGGTGGTCGGCGTGGACAATTCGGAAGGTTCGGCGCGGGCGGTGCACTGGGCCGCGAACTACGCCGCGCAGCGGCGGCGGCGACTGCACATCGTCCACGGCCTGGATCTGGTGGCGGTCAGCCGGGGTGCCGGTCCCTACGCGGTGGCGACGCCGTCGCTGGTCGAGGCCGTCAAGGCCGCCGGTGCGGCGGCCATCGCCCGGGCCCGGGTGGCCGCAGGCGACTACGAGCCGGAACTGACGGTCTCGTCCGCGGTGTCGACCGACACTCCCGCCCAGGTGCTGATCGATCTCAGCGAGTCCGCCTTCGCGGTGGTGATCGGGGCGACCGGGACGGCCGGCACGCTCTCGCATCTGGGATCCACCCTGTTCTCGGTGACCAGTCACGCCCGGGGCGCGGTGGTCGTGGTGCGGCCGGATCCCGACGCGGCCAATGCGGTTCGCGGCTCGGGTCCGGTCGTCGTCGGCGTGGACGGCAGCCGCGTGAGCGAGGCCGCGATCGCCGCGGCGTTCGCCGAAGCCTCCGCGCGGGAGGTGGGATTGGTCGCCGTACACGTCTTCACCGATTGGGACACCGGGCAATTCGCCGGCGAGGTGATCCCGGTCGCGACCGCGGAGCTGGCCGCCGTCGAGGAGGCCGTCCTGTCCGAGCGGCTGGCCGGCTGGCAGGAGAAGTATCCGGATGTCGAGGTGACCCGGGAGGTGTTCGCCTCCGGGCCCGCCGGGCGGCTGGGGGAGCTGTCGAAGACCGCGCAGCTGGTCGTGGTCGGCAACCGTGGTCGTGGCGGATTCATGGGAATGCTGCTCGGATCCACCACCCATTCCCTGGTGCAGCACGCGCACTGCCCGGTGATGGTCGTGCACGCCGATGACGAGGAGACGAAGCGATGACGCTGACCATGCCCGGCGCCGGAACCGGAATCCGGGACGACCTGATCGATCTGGACGCGTGGTGGCGGGCCGCCAACTATCTGGCCGTCGGGCAGATCTACCTCATGGACAACCCGCTGCTCACCGAGAAGTTGCGGCCCGAGCACATCAAGCAGCGGCTGATCGGCCACTGGGGAACCGTGCCCGGGGTGACCCTGACCTACGCCCACCTCAATCGGGTCATCATGCGGACCGGGCAGCAGATGCTGTTCGTGCTGGGCCCCGGTCACGGTGCAGCGGCGCTCACCGCCGCGACCTGGCTCGAGGGCACCTATTCGCTGCGGCACCCCGAGGTCGGTCAGAACCTGGCTGGGATGCGAGAACTGTTCCGGCAGTTCTCCTTCCCGGGCGGCGTGCCCAGCCATGCCTCACCGCATCTGCCGGGTTCCATTCACGAGGGCGGCGAACTGGGCTATTCGCTCGCCCATGCCACCGGTGCGGCGCTGGACAATCCGAATCTGGTGGTGGCGTGCATGATCGGTGACGGCGAGGCCGAAACCGGTGCCCTGGCCACCAGCTGGCACGGGTCGCTGTTCCTGGACCGCGTCACCGACGGCACCGTGCTGCCGATCCTGCACCTCAATGGCTACAAGATCGCGAATCCGACCCTGCTGGCGCGTATGTCGCGCCGCGACCTCGACGCCATGCTCAGCGCGCAGGGCTGGGAGCCGATGTATGTCGAAGGCGACAATCCGGCGGAGGTCCACGAACGGTATGCGACCGTGCTCGACGAGGCGATGGAGCGGATCCGGGAGATTCGCGAGTTCGGCGAGCACGGCCTGGGTCCGCGCGACCCCTGCCGTCCGATGATCGTGCTGTCGACTCCGAAGGGATGGACCGGACCGATGACGGTGGACGGCGTACGCGTCGAGGGCACCTTCCGGTCGCACCAGGTGCCGTTGCCGGGCGTGCGGGAGAATCCGGAACGCCTTGCGCAACTGGAGGACTGGTTACGGTCCTATCGGCCCGAGGAGCTGTTCGACGACGAGGGCCGCCCGGTGGACCGGATCGCGCGCCTGCATCCCGAGCAGCACCTGCAGATGAGCGCCGATCGCGCCGCGCACGGTCACGACAGCGTCGACCTGCAGCTGCCGTGCCCGACCGACTACGCCCTCGAATTCCCCGCGCCCGGAACCGAATTAGCGGAGGCGACCCGGGTGCTGGGCGGGTACCTGCGCGACGCGCTGGTCCAGAATCCGCACAATCTGCTGTTCTTCTCGCCGGACGAGCACACCTCCAATCGCTTGGACGCCGTCCTCGAGGTCACCGGCCGGCGCTGGCGCAGCAGGCGGATCGCGGGCGATGATCGGCTGTCACCGGACGGCCGCGTCTTCGAGGTGCTGTCGGAGCATCTGTGCCAGGGCTGGTTGGAGGGCTATCTGCTGACCGGCAGGCACGGTGTGTTCTCCACCTACGAGGCCTTCGCGCACATCATCGACTCGATGGTGGTGCAGCACGCCAAATGGCTGCACATGGCGGCGGAATTCCCCTGGCGCGAGCCGATTCCCAGCCTGAACTACCTGATCACCTCGCACGTGTGGCGGCAGGATCACAACGGCGCGTCCCACCAGGATCCCGGCTTCATCGACCATGTGCTCAGCAAGCGGCCCGAGGTCAGCCGGGTGTACCTGCCGCCGGACGCCAACTGTCTGCTGCACGTCTTCGACCACTGCTTGCGCAGCCGCGGCCGGGTCAATGTCGTGGTAGCCGGGAAGCAGCCCGCGCTGCAGTACCTCGATCACGAGGCGGCGCGGCTGCACTGCGACCAGGGTCTCGGCGTCTGGCACTGGGCGAGTTCGGATTCCGATCGGCCCGCCGAGGTCGTGCTGGCCTGTGCCGGGGATGTCCCCACCCAGGAAGCTCTGGCCGCGGTGGCGCTGTTGCGGGAGCTGGTGCCGGACTTGGCGATCCGATTCGTGAACGTGGTGGACCTGGCTCGCCTCTTCCCGCCTGATCGTCATCCGCACGGCGTCTCGGACGAGGAATATCGCGCCGTCTTCACCGACGCACCGGTGATCTTCGCCTTCCACGGCTACCCCTGGCTCATCCACCGCATCGCCTACCGGCGCCCCGGCCACGACGTCATGCACGTCCACGGATTCACCGACAACGGCACCACCACAACACCTTTCAGTATGTGCGCCATGAACGGAATCGACCGCTTCACCCTGGCAGCCGCCGCCCTCGCCGAGGTGCCGCGCCTGACCGAGCAGCTGGCCCCGCTCACCGAAGAGCTCACGGCACGCCGTGAGGCCGCCGACGCCTACGCCCGCCGCTATGGCATCGACCCACCGGAGATCGCCGACTGGCGCTGGCCCGCTTAGCGCGGGACGACCGAGGCCACCCACTGCACCATCGACAAGGGTTGTGCAGCGGGGCCCGCGGGAGGTGCGGCTCCGAGCGTCCTCCCGTGCTCTGAAGATGCCGTTGACGAGACTGTCCGGTGGCGCACTAGGGTACTGATCGGTTGCCCAGTCGGTTTTTCCCGCTTCGAATGATCGGTTGGTCTCATAATCCCCCCGGTGGGTTTTCTTGCCGGCTCGCAACAATGCGCTGATCAGGTATGTTAATTGAAGTAACACATATCACCCCCTAATCGAGGCTGAGCTGGTGGATATTGGCGGCCCGCTCGATAGGGTTCCAATCATCCACTACAGCAGGAGTTTTCGATCCCGGGTCGTGTCACGCGGAGAGGATCGAGGAGGCGTGAGCCGCTCACCCCCTTCGCGGCGGCTCACGGTCGTCCCGCGGGTTGCCTGCAACGATCCCGGTGACGACGTCGAGGTCGACGCCCGGGTGCGGTCGGTTTGCTACCTGCCCGGGCATCGGCCCCGACCGGCGCCGGGGAACTCCTGAAGGTCAGTGGTTTCGCCGATCCGGAGGTGCCGGGGCAGCCCGGCCGGTGAGGGTGAGTATGTCCGCTACCGGGCGGCGAGGCGTGAGGAGAGGTAGGTGCGTGTCGGCCGGTGGGGTGCCGATACGCACTACCACCTGCGGAATGCCGGGGCTGGAGATCATGCCGGTGAGCAGGTCCCGCCCGGCGGGTAGCTCGGTGATGTTGGTCAGGGTGCAGGTGCCCAGCCCGGCTACCGTGCACTCCAGCAGCACCGCGGACAGCGCCTCGCCGACCCGAACCCACTGTGGTACCGAGTCCCGCACGGCGCTGAGCACCACGAGCTGAGCGCGATCGGCGAAGTGATCGCGGCGGGCGGTGCGCGGACCGGGGGGAAAGACGCGGCCGACGCCGACCTGTGCGAACTCCGCCTCCGATGCCAGCGCGGTGCGCGGAATGCCTTCCTGGACATCGGAATGTCCTGCCCACCAGTGCAGTTCGGTGTCGTAGAACATGTCGTGGCCGCGCAGTGTCGCGAATTCCCGGGAGAGGGCCGCGAGCTGCGGCCGGACGGATTCGTCGAGCACGTCGAGCCGCACATACTGTGCCGCTGTCAGCGCGCGCAGGCCGGGCAGGATCTCGGCCCACCCGTGCGGCTCGTGCAGGGCCAGCCGATCGGTGCGGCGGTGTTCGACGGCACGGGCCAGGGCGCGGATGCTCGCCGGGGGATTGCTCCACGGTCGGAACTCGATGGCGGCCAGTCGATCCGGGTGGCGTTCATCGGGTACATGCAGGATGTCGGTGTGCCAGCCATGGTCGGCGAACACGGTTCTGATGTGGTGCAGCATCGCGCCACAGCTGATCACCAGCTGGCGGCCGAGCGGATCGGTCGAGGTCAGCTGCCGTTCGGCGTCGGCATACAGGAAGAGGCGTCTGCCATCGAAGCGGCAGCGCCACGGCTGAGTGTTGTGCAGCGACGGCGCGCGCGCCGCCGCCTCGACCATCGCCGTGATTGTCGCCGGATCCGGCACCGGCCGACCGCGTACACCTTCGTCGCCGCTCATACCGAAAGTCTGCGGTTTCCATCAGCTCGGACATACGGCCGTTGCTCCTGTGGCGCAGGGTATTTGGTCCCTGCCGTGCGCCTACGCACACGGCGCCGTGATCGCCGAGGCCGGATACCTAGGGGAAATGGTCATTTCAACTACGACCGGTCGACTCTGCTGAACCTGCCGGTGGCTGCGCGAGGCTCGGGAAGGCCCGCCGGATCGATGGCGGGCGCGAGCTGCGACATGTGGATGAGGGGCCTGATGATGACAACGGCACATGAGCCGGCGGAACCGAAAGTCGCGTCGGCTCGGCGTGGTGCTCACGGGGATCGTGAACCGGGCGCCGGGCGGCGTGTCCTGATGCTGGTCCTGGCCACCGCCGGATTCGCGGTGAACTTCTGGGCCTGGGCGCTGTTGAGTCCGCTGGGCCCGCGGTTCCAGGAATCGCTGGGGCTCACCGCCTTCGAGCAGGCGCTCGTGGTGGCGGTGCCGGTGGTGGTCGGGTCTCTGGGGCGGATCCCGGTGGGGGCGTTGACCGACCGGCTCGGTGGGCGGGTCATGTTTCCGCTGGTCTCGGCGGCCACCATTGTGCCCGTGCTGTTCGTGGGCCTGGTCGGCCACGATTCACTGGCGGCGTTGCTGGCCGGCGGAATCTTCCTCGGCATCGGCGGCACCGCGTTCGCGGTGGGAGTGCCGTTCGTGAATGCCTGGTTCCCACCGGAGCGGCGCGGGCTAGCGATCGGAGTGTTCGGCGCGGGGATGGGTGGCACCGCGATCAGCGCGCTCACCACCGTGCGACTGGTGAAGGCGGGCTCCCTCGCCACACCGTTCCTGGTGACCGCGGCGGCACTGGCGCTGTACGCCGTGGTGGCGGCGGTGATGCTGCGCGATGCCCCGGACCGGGTTCGCCCCGGAGAGTCGTTGCCGCGCAGGCTGTCCGCGGTCGGCCGGATGGCGGTGACCTGGCAGGCGGCGGCACTGTACGCGGTGGCCTTCGGCGGATACGTCGCGTTCTCGGTGTACCTGCCGGCCTATCTGAAGACGGCCTACGGCCTGTCACAGTCGGACGCCTCGATGCGCATGGCCGGATTCGTGCTGTTGGCGGTGGTCATGCGCCCGCTGGGCGGGTGGGCGTCCGATCACGCGGGGCCCGTGCGGGTGTTGTCCGCGGCGATGACGGTGGTCGCTATGGCCGCTGCGGTTCAGGCGACGACGCCGGTCCTCGTGCCGGTCGCGACGTTCGCGTTCCTCGCCATGGCCGCCGCGCTCGGCGCCGGCACGGGCGCGGTGTTCGCGCTGGTGGCGCAGCTGGTTCCGGGCCCACGGGTGGGCGCGGTGACCGGTGTGGTGGGCGCGGCCGGCGGGCTGGGCGGCTTCGTGCCGCCGTTGGTGATGGGTGCGGTGTACGGCCACTACGGTTCCTACGCGGCGGGTTTGGCGGCCCTGGCCGTCGTGGCCGCCGCGACCGGACTGTTCACCCTCACAACGGTTCGGCATCGCGTCCACCTCGCCCTTCCGGTGCGTGCGGCATGAGGCGGCGCACACAGCGCGATGACGTGCCCGCGCCCGCCGAGTCGGGCAGCGGGACCCCCGGACTGGACGACAGCCTGACCGACGCGCTGGTACGGACGCGCCGATTCTTCACTCGCGCCGACATTTCCGACGATGGGCGCACCCTGTTCCAGATCGGCGGCCGCCGAGCCGACGCGTTCTACCGCGACCGATGGGCGCACGACAAAGTGGTGCGCTCCACCCACGGTGTCAACTGCACGGGGTCCTGCTCCTGGAAGGTGTACGTCAAGGACGGCATCATCACCTGGGAGACCCAGCAGACCGACTATCCGACCGCGGGACCCGATCGGCCCGATTACGAACCGCGCGGATGTCCGCGGGGTGCGGCCTTCTCCTGGTACACCTATTCGCCGACCCGGATCCGCTATCCCTACATCCGCGGTCTGCTGCTCGAGATGTATCGAGAAGCCAAGGTGCACACCGGAGATCCGGTGCTCGCCTGGGAGCGGATCGTGACCGACCCCGAGGCCGCGCGCCACTACAAGTCCGCGCGTGGCAGGGGCGGCCTGGTGCGGGCCACTTGGGAGGAGGCCACCGAACTGATCGCGGCCGCGCACGTGCACACCATCAAAACCTATGGCCCGGACCGGATCGCGGGCTTCTCACCGATTCCGGCGATGTCGATGGTGTCGCACGCCTCCGGTTCCAGATTCGTGTCGCTGCTGGGCGGGACGATGCTCTCGTTCTACGACTGGTACGCGGATCTGCCGGTGGCCTCGCCGCAGGTGTTCGGCGACCAGACCGACGTGCCCGAGTCCGGAGATTGGTGGGACGCGGGCTATCTCATCATGTGGGGCTCCAACGTGCCGGTGACCAGGACACCGGACGCGCACTGGATGGCCGAGGCACGCTATCGCGGGCAGAAGGTGATCGCGGTTGCGCCGGACTATGCCGACAATGTGAAGTTCGCGG
Source organism: Nocardia sp. NPDC046763 (assembly GCF_040645495.1). Lineage (NCBI taxonomy): Bacteria > Bacillati > Actinomycetota > Actinomycetes > Mycobacteriales > Nocardiaceae > Nocardia > Nocardia sp. NPDC046763. The sequence goes on from NZ_JBEYYI010000031.1 coordinate 77,907, forward strand.
ACGAATGGCTCGCCGTGCATCCCGGCACCGACGGCGCACTTGCCATGGCGATGGGCCACGTCATCCTGCGGGAGTTCTTCGTCGACAAGCGCACCGGCTACTTCGACGACTACGTCAAGCGCTACACCGATCTGCCCTTCCTGGTGCGGCTGGTGCCCGACGGCGACACCTACCGGCCCGGAAAGTCGCTGACAGCGGCCGACCTGGACGGCTTCGCCGCCGAGGAGAACGCCGCATTCAAGACCGTCGTGCTCGGCGCGGACGGGCGCGTCGCGATCCCCAACGGGTCACTGGGCTTCCGCTACGGCGATCAGGGGGCGGGGAAGTGGAACCTTGACCTCGGCGACGTGGATCCCCTGCTGACCCTCGCGGGTGGCGAATCCGTCGAAGTCACGTTGCCCCGCTTCGACATTCCCGACGCCACGCTGCGGCGTGGCGTTCCCGTGCGCCGTATCGGGGGTCACCTCGTGACGACCGTGTACGACCTGCTGCTCGCGCAGTACGGCGTGCACCGGGCCGGCCTGCCGGGCCGATGGCCGACCGGCTACGGCGATCCGGCCGAACCCGGCACGCCCGCTTGGCAGGAACCGATCACCGGTGTCCCCGCCGCCGCGGCCGCCCGCATCGCCCGTGAATTCGCCGCCAACGCCGAGGAATCGCGAGGGCGGTCGATGATCCTGATGGGCGCGGGCACCAACCACTGGTTCCACTCGGACACCATCTACCGGGCCTTCCTCGCGCTGACCACCCTCACGGGCTGCCAGGGTGTGAACGGGGGCGGCTGGGCGCACTACGTGGGCCAGGAGAAGTGCCGTCCGGTGACCGGCTGGGCGCAACTGGCTTTCGCGCTGGATTGGGCGCGGCCGCCGCGGCAGATGATCCAGACCGCCTACTGGTACCTGCACACCGATCAGTTCCGTTACGACCGGTTCGGTGCGGAAACGCTGGCCGTACCGGGCTCTGGCGGCGCACTGGCGGGGATGACGACCGCCGATGTGATCGCACAGGCGGCGCGGCTGGGATGGATGCCGTCCTATCCGACCTTCGATCGCAACCCCCTGGATCTGGCCGACGACGCGGACCGGGCCGGACAGCCGATCGGGGAATACGTGGTGGCCGAGCTGAAGTCGGGCCGGTTGCGCTTCGCCTGCGAGGACCCGGATGCGCCGCAGAACTTTCCGCGCGTGCTCAGCGTCTGGCGCGCCAATCTGCTCGGCTCCTCGGCCAAGGGTAACGAGTACTTCCTGAAGCATCTGCTGGGGGCCGATTCCTCGCTGCGCGCCGACCAGGCCGAGCCCGGGACGCGTCCCCGGGATGTGGTGTGGCGCGAGGACGCACCGGTCGGAAAGCTGGATCTGCTGCTGAGCGTGGACTTCCGGATGACCAGTACCACGATGTTCTCGGACGTGGTGCTGCCCGCGGCGACCTGGTATGAGAAGCATGATCTCAACACCACCGACATGCACCCGTTCGTCCACTCGTTCAATCCCGCCATCGCGCCCCCGTGGCAGACCCGGACCGACTGGGCGGCGTTCCAGGCGATCGCCGCAGCCTTCGCCCCGCTGGCCCGCCGCCATCTCGGCGTCCGCCGCGACGTGGTGGCCACGCCGCTGCTGCACGACACCCCGGACGAGCTGGCGACTCCGCACGGTGTGGTACGCGATTGGAAAACCGGTGAGTGCGAACCGATTCCGGGTCTGACCATGCCTCGGCTGACCGTCGTGGAGCGTGACTACGGGGCCGTCGCGGCGAAGCTGTCCGCGCTCGGGCCGCTGCTGGACACCCTCGGCGCCACCACGAAGGGCCTCACCTACCGGGTCGAGCGGGAAATCGACTACCTGGCCCACAAGAACGGCGTGGTCCGCGGGGGACCCGCGGACGGGCGGCCTGCCCTGCGCCGGGAGATCGACGCATGCGAGGCGATCCTCGCGCTCTCGGGCACCACCAACGGCCATCTCGCCACCCAGGGATTCCGGACACTGGAGCAGCGCACCGGAACCCGGCTCGCCGACCTGGCCGCCGAACACGAGGGCAAGCAGATCACCTTCGCCGACACCCAGGCCGCGCCGGTCCCGGTGATCACCTCGCCGGAGTGGTCCGGAAGCGAGTCCGGCGGACGCCGGTACTCGCCGTTCACCATCAATGTCGAGCGCCTCAAGCCCTGGCACACCCTCACGGGCCGCCAGCACTTCTATCTGGACCACGACTGGATGATCGAACTGGGCGAACAGCTTCCGGTGTTCCGGCCACCGTTGAACATGACTGCGCTCTTCGGCGAGCCGAAAGTTGGGCAGAGCGGCGAGCCGAAAGTTGGGCAGAGCGGCGAGCCGAAAGTTGGGCAGAGCGGCGAGCCGAAGGTTGGGCAGAGCGGCGAGCCGAAGGTTGGGCAGAGCGGCGAGCCGAAGGTTGGGCAGAGCGGCGCGAGTGAGATCACTCTCCGCTATCTGACACCGCATTCGAAGTGGTCGATCCATTCCGAATATCAGGACAACCTGTTCATGCTCAGCCTCTCCCGCGGCGGCCCGACCATCTGGATGTCGGACCGTGACGCCGCGAAAATCGGGGTAGCGGACAATGATTGGATCGAGGCGGTGAACCGCAACGGTGTCGTCACTGCCCGGGCGGTGGTTTCGCACCGCATGCCAGAGGGCACCGTGTACATGCACCACGCCCAGGACCGGCTGATCGACGTGCCGCTCACCGAGACCACGGGCAAACGCGGCGGTATCCACAATTCGCTCACCCGGCTGCTGATCAAACCCAGCCACCTGATCGGCGGCTACGCCCAGTTGTCGTTCGCCTTCAACTATCTCGGCCCGACCGGAAATCAGCGCGACGAGGTCACCGTGATCCGTCGCCGCAGCCAGGAGGTGACCTACTGATGCGTGTCATGGCTCAGCTGGCGATGGTGATGAACCTCGACAAGTGCATCGGTTGCCACACCTGCTCGGTGACCTGCAAACAGACCTGGACCAATAGGTCCGGCACCGAGTACGTCTGGTTCAACAACGTGGAAACCCGTCCCGGACAAGGATATCCGCGCGGCTACGAGGACCAGGATCGGTGGCGGGGCGGTTGGATGCTGAATCGCCGCGGCCGACTGCGCCTGCGCGGCGGCGGGCGTTGGCGCAAGCTGGCCACCATCTTCAGCAACCCGGCCCTGCCCGGCCTCGACGATTACTACGAACCCTGGACCTACGACTACGCCGAACTCACCACCGCGCCATTGCAACCGAACACCCCGGTCGCGCGGCCGCGGTCGTTGATCAGCGGCCGACCCACCAAGATCACCTGGTCGGCCAACTGGGACGACGATCTCGGCGGCGCACCCGAACACGGTCGGGACGACCCGATACGCAAAGGCATCGAGGACAGGGTCCGCTTCGAGTTCGAGCAGACCTTCATGTTCTATCTGCCGCGCATCTGCGAGCACTGCCTCAACCCCGCGTGCGCGGCCTCCTGTCCCTCCGGCGCGATCTACAAGCGTTCCGAGGACGGCATCGTGCTGGTCGACCAGGACCGCTGCCGTGGTTGGCGCATGTGCGTGTCCGGATGCCCCTACAAGAAGGTGTATTTCAACCACCGCACCGGCAAAGCGGAGAAATGCACCTTCTGTTTCCCACGTGTCGAGGTCGGGCTGCCGACGGTGTGCGCGGAGACCTGCGTCGGCCGGCTGCGCTACATCGGACTGGTCCTCTACGACGCCGACCGGGTCCTCGAGGCCGCCACCACTCCCGACGACACCGATCTCTACGACGCCCAGCGCGCGCTGCTTCTCGACCCGAACGATCCAGCCGTCGTCAGTGCGGCCGAACGATCCGGAATTCCGGCCGACTGGATCGCGGCCGCCCAGCGGTCACCGATCTACACCCTGATCAACACCTATCGGGTGGCACTGCCGCTGCATCCGGAATACCGCACCATGCCGATGGTCTGGTATATCCCGCCCCTGTCCCCGGTCTCCGACATCCTGCGCGATACCGGCCACGACGGCGAGGATCACCACAACCTTTTCGCCGCCATCGAAGCCTTGCGTATACCGGTGGAATATCTCGCCCGATTGTTCGCCGCCGGCGATCCGGCGCCGGTGACGGCCGTGCTGCGGCGGCTGGCCGCCATGCGGTCCTACATGCGCGACATCACCCTGGGTCGGGAACCCCGCGAGGAGATCGCCGCGGCCGTGGGCATGAGCGGCGAGCAGATCCACGACATGTACCGGCTGCTGGCCATCGCGAAATACGAAGAGCGATATGTGATTCCGCCCGCGCACGCGGAACAGGCGCACAGCCTCGAGGAACTCGCCACCGATTGCAGCCTCGACTACGACGAAGGCCCGGGCATGGGCGGCTCCGGACCGTTCGGCGAGAGCTCCGGGGCTGCGTCGCCGTTGGCGGTGGAGAACTTCCGGATGCTGCGCGCCCGGCAGACCGCCGACACCATCGCCGCACCGGTGGACAAGGGAGCACGGGTCAACCTGCTCAACTGGGACGGCAAGGGTCGGCCCGCGGGCCTGTTCGCGCCCCGCCGCACTCCGACCGAGGACACGACATCATGACCGACACCTCCCGCGCGACGGCCCGGCAGCTCCAATCCCTGCTCCTGAGCTACCCGGACGAGGCACTGACCGGCCGGCTTCCCTTGGTGCGCCGTGGCATCGGGACCTTGCCCGCGAGCTGGCGGCCGTCGCTGGAGTCCTTCGCCGACCATGTCGCGGCGACACCGCCGTTGGATCTGGCCGCCGGGTATGTCACCGCGTTCGACCACCACAAACGGCTCAGCCCCTACCTGACCTACTTCACCCAAGGCGACACCCGCAATCGCGGCATGGCCCTGCTGCGCCTCAAGAACACCTATCGCGGCGCCGGATTGGTCCTCGACGGGGGCGAACTACCCGACCACCTGTCGGTCGTGCTCGAATTCGCCGCGACCTGCCCCGTCGCGGGGGAGCGCGTGCTGGGGGAGTTCCGGCCGGCGATCGAACTGCTGCGCGCAGGTCTGGCCGACGCCGGTTCACCGTGGGCGAGCGTGCTCGACTCGATCACGGAAACCCTGCCTGCCCTGAATTCCCGTGAGCGCCGACGAGTTGCCCGGCTCGCCGCCGCCGGCCCGCCCCTCGAGTCCGTGGGACTCGCGCCTTTCGCCCCGCCCGGCCACACCTGCGACGGAGAAGCCCGCCCATGACCGCCCCGCTCTGCGCGCCCGCCACCGATCCCGTGAGCACGCTCGACCTGCTGCTGTGGGTCGCGGCGCCGTACGCGGCTCTCGCGATCTTCGTCGTCGGCCATGCCTGGCGCTACCGCTACGACAAGTTCGGCTGGACCACCCGCTCCTCGGAACTCTACGAGCACCGCCTCCTCCGGCTGGGCAGCCCGCTGTTCCACTACGGCATTCTGCTCGTGGTTCTCGGGCACATCGGTGGCCTGCTCGTGCCCGAGTCCTGGACCGCCGCAATCGGAATCACCGAGTTCGCCTATCACAGCGTCGCGGTCGGGCTCGGTACCGTCGCGGGCGTCATGACCCTGGCGGGCGCGGCGATCCTCCTCTATCGCCGCCGCACCGTGCGACCGGTGTTCTCCGCCACCACCCGCAATGACAAGGTCATGTACGTGCTGCTGATCGGTACCGTCGCACTCGGGCTCGGCACCACGGTGCTCGGCAATCTCACCGGCCACCCGCACGACTACCGCCAGACGGTGTCGCCCTGGTTCCGGTCCCTGTTCTATCTCCACCCGGATCCGGCGCTGATGGCAGCCGCCCCGATCGGATTCCGGCTGCATGCCCTGTCGGCGCTGCTTCTGTTCACGTTCTGGCCGTTCAGCCGACTGGTGCACGTCTTCTCGGCCCCGCTCGGCTACCTGACCCGCCCCTATATTGTGTATCGCTCCCGTACCGACCGACTCGGTGCCCGCGTCCCGCGCCGGGGCTGGCAGCGATCATGATCACCGACCGGAGAGGACCGATCCCATGACCACCGCCCGTGCCTTCATCACCGCCGCCATCTTCCTCTGGCTGGGCATGGTGCTGGCCATCTCGTTCATCGAGGCGCCACTGAAGTTCCGCGCCCCGAATGTCACGCTCGCCATCGGACTCGGTATCGGCCGCCTGGTCTTCCGTGCCCTCAACGGCGTCGAATCCCTGCTCGCCGTCCTCATCCTCGCCGCCGTCTGGTCCGATCCCCCTGGTGTTGCGACGACCGGGGTCCTCGCAGTCGCGATCGGCGCACTGGTCGTGCAGGTGGTGTTCGTGCGCCCCCGGCTGACCCGGCGCAGCGACGCGGTGCTGGCGGGCCACGAGGGGCCGCGATCGCGCAGCCACTACGCCTACGTCGCCCTCGAAGCCCTGAAGGCGATCGCCCTCCTCAGCGCCGGCGTGCTCGTCCTGGACAGTGCGATGCGCTGACTTCGCGCGCTACGGTGCTCTGATGGTGACGCCACAGGGCGGTGGCTGCCCGGGACACGACAGTTCCGGGGTTACCGGCGCGGTGACCCGGCTCGGGGTGCTGGCCGACCTGCTGTCCAAGCCGGTACTGGTCGGCAACCTGGCCGGGACGGCAGGAATCATGATCGTGGGCCAGCTCTGCCGGGTGAGCCGGGTAAACGTGGCGGGGGAGTCCATCCCCGACCAACTACGGTCCTTCGCCGCGCATGTCGACGAATTGCATTGGCCTACCGTGTGTCTGGCCGGCGGTACCCTGGCCGTCGATACAGCCGCCGCGACGGTCCCGGTGCGCTGGTTCGTCCTCAACGCCGAGGCCAATTTCGAGGTCGATGTCACCGCACTGGACGCCGTCGACCAGCTTCGCGCCGAATTGGCCTCCCGCGGAGTGGTTTTCGCGATCGCGAGGGTCGAGAAGGATCTACGGGCGGCGCTCGACGCTGCCGGGCTCACCGCCCGCATCGGCGCCGATCGCCTGTTCCCGACGCTGCCGACGGCGCTGGCGGCCTATCGGCACCAGACCGGCGACCTCGGACCGGCGGATCGGTGACTTTCGGCCGTCACCGAGCGGCTGCGGAAGCGAGATGCTGAACGGGCAGACAAGAAACTCCAGGGATGAGGTGCAAGCCCATGTCGCACAATTGCTCACTGCCGTGGCGGGTGTGGCGGATGCGGCCGTGGAACACGAATCCGCTCATGCGGGCATCCGACCGCTGGGAGTCGGTGCTGCGCGTGCTGGCGGTGGTCCTGTTGCTGCTGGCCGTGCCGGTGGCCGCCGCGGTCGGCACCGAGACGTACACCCGCAGCGCCGACCACATCAGCGTCGCGAACGCTTCGAAGACCACGGTCCACGCGACGGTTCTGACCGTGCCGAAGGAAATCCAGCCGGCCGGGCCGGTGCAGCCGGCGCGTTTCGAGTCACAGGTGCAGTGGCAGCGCGACGACGGGAACCTCGCGACCGGAACGATCGAGATCCGGCACGATACGAAGGCCGGTGACACGGTGCAGATCTGGGTCGGGCCCGACGGACTGGTCACCGATCCGCCGCGGCAACCCGAGATGGCGATGTGGGACGGCGTCGGCACCGGTGTCGCGCTGCTCATGGGAGCCGGATTCGGAGTACTCGCGCTGCTCTGGTGCGTCGCGCAGCTGCTGGAACGACTGCACGCCGTGCGCTGGGAGGCGGAGCTGCGCGGGCTCGGCCGTCCCATCGGTACGTAGTCACCACAGACCATCGGGAGGATACCGATCATGAGCGCGGATCCCAGTTCTGTTGCCGGGCAACCGATGTCGCAGATCATTGCCGCCGTCGACGGCTCGGCGACCTCGTACCAGGCGGCGGTGTGGGCCGCGGTGGCCGCGGATCTGCACGGCTGCGGACTGCACCTCGTCACCTCCATCTCGTTGCCCGTCGGCGAAATCCCTGGCGAGTTGCTCGGAGACACCGACCTGGCGCTGCTGGACCGGGACGGTCAGCGAATCGTCGACGAGGCCGGCCGCGTGGTGCGCGCCGCGGCGACGGGTGCGGGCGTGCCGATCACGACCGAGGTGATTCGCGAACCCATCATCGGCCATCTCCTCGATCGGTCCCGGCACGCTCGTGCGATCGCCATGGGCAGCCGTGGACTGGGCGCGATCCGGCGCGGACTACTCGGCTCGGTGGCCGGCGCGGTCACCCGGCACGCGCACTGCCCGGTAGCGGTGATCCACGCGACCGCGGCGGCCGATCCGCTGTCGGCGGAGAAGCCGGTGCTGGTCGGCATCGACGGCTCACCCCACAGCGTGCCCGCAGTGGAATTCGCGTTCCAGGAGGCCTCGGTGCGCAAGGTCGGGGTGACCGCGCTACACGCCTGGACCGACGTTCTCGGCTCATACGTGCCGCTGATCGGCTGGGAGCCGCTGCGCGCGCAGGAGAACGAACTGCTCTCCGAGCGGCTCGCCGGGTTCGGTGAACGCTATCCCGACGTGCCGGTCCGTCGCATGATGGTGACGGAACGCCCGGGTCAGGCTCTGCTCCAGGAATCCGAGCACGCGCAACTGGTCGTGATCGGCAGCCGCGGCCGCGGCGGCTTCACGGGCATGCTGCTCGGTTCCACCGGTTCCACCGTGTTGCACAACGTCGAGACCCCCACAGTCGTCGTGCGCGCGTAATCGAAGATCAGGTGTGGTCATGACCGAATTGCAGCCGCTGGACGTGGGATTCATCGAACTGGAGGACTCCGACCGGCATATCAGCCTCGGTATCGCCGCCGTCGCGATCCTGGCCGGTGCGCCTCCCGATCGTGCGGAGTTCACGACGGCGCTGGCCGCGCGGGTCTCGGCCAACGACCGTCTGCGGCAACGTGTCCGGCGTGCGCCACTGGACCTGGCCGTACCGGTATGGGAGGACGACCCGAATTTCGATCTCGCCCACCATATCCGGTGGAGCGCGCTGCCCGCGCCTGCCGACGAGCCCGCCTTGCGCGAATTCGTCGCCGGTGAGCTGGTGGAGCGCCTGGACCGCGATCATCCGATGTGGGAGTGCGTCGTTATCGACCATCTCGCGGGCGGGCGCTGGGCCGTGATCGTGAAGGCGCACCACAGTCTGGTCGATGGTGTCTCCGGCGTGAACCTGTTCGAAAGCTTCTGTGATGAAACGGAAGTGGAGAGCCGGGAGGAGAGGGCGCCGGACACCGATGCCGACGGAGGCAGGAATTGGTTCGACTGGGCGGTCACCGGGCTCCGATTGCCCGTGGAGGTGCCACGCTATGCGTTGGGCCTGGTCCGCAGCCTGGTCCCGGTGGCGGCCGCTCTCGTCTCCACGCCCGCGGCCTCCTCGCTCAACGGTCCGCTCGGCAGGCAACGGCGCTATGCGATCGCGCGAGCCTCGCTCAGCGAGATCCGAGAGATCGGCCACGGCTTCGACGCGACGGTCAACGACGTCGTGCTGGCCGCGGTGACATCGGCGTACCGAGCTGTCCTGCTCGGGCGCGGGGAAGAACCCACCGGGAACAGCGTGCGGATCCTCGTCCCGGTGTCGATGCGCGCTGCCGATGCGAAAACGTTTCTCGACAACCGTGTTTCGGCGGTGCTGTCCCTGCTGCCCCTGCATCTGGACGACCCGGTCGAACGGCTCACCACCATCCACCGGCGGATGGCCCGACACAAGTCCAGCGGGGCGGCGCAAGCCGAGAAGTCGCTGCTCGCCCTCGCCGGCCTGCTCCCGTTCGCTCCGGTCGCCTGGGGCATGCGGCTGTCGTCGCGTCTGCCGCAGCGCGGCGTGACGGCCGTGGCGACCAACGTCCCGGGCCCGCGCCGCACCCTCACCATGCTGGGTCGCGAGGTCCTGGAGCTGATACCGGCCATTCCCATCGCCATGCGTGTGCGCACCGGCATCGCGGTCCTGAGCTACGGCGATCAGCTCACCTTCGGCATCACCGGCGACTACGACTCCACCCCGGACCTCGAGGTGCTCGCCGACGGAATCCACAGCGCCATAGCCGAACTGCTCACCGCGGCGCGAGCCCGGCAGCAGCACCCGGCCGAGTAGGTCTGCGGTGCTCGGGGCCACGGTCGGGCAGCCGGCCACCCGCGGGACCAAGGTCCTGCCCACGGTGCCGCCGGCGGTGGACCGGCAGCGGCGAAAGGCCGTCGGGCGTGGGACTTCGGCTTCTGTCCGCGGTGCCCGGTCGCGGCGGACGATCGGATCGGCGGGCGGATCGACGCGCTCGCGGACGGAGGACACAATGGTTACCGAGTACGGGGGTCACGGCATCGGGGCGGCGGCCGCGCGGCTGCCGAACGGACTGCGACATGCGCTGGGGGCGTACAGGACACGGCCTTCCGGCGCGGTGATCGAGCCGGCGGTGCCCGCGGCGCGCGAGGTGCGCGAAGTGCGCGAAGTGCGCGCACGGTGGTTCGCCACGGTGACCGCCGGAGAATTCCTCGGGTTCCTCGTACCGGCACTCGCGGGTGCGCTCATCGCACACGCGAGTGGGGCGACGGTTGCCGCCGTCATGCTGACGGCGGGGGCCGCCGAAGGCGCCGTCCTCGGGTACTTCCAGGCCCGGGTATTGCGAATACTGTTGTCCTGTCTGCGAATTAGCGAATGGATAGCGGTCACCTCGACCGGGGCGGTGGCGGCGTGGTTGATCGGTGTGCTGCCCATGCTCTACGGCGAGCGATTCGGCGCGTGGCCCACATGGGCACAGATTCCGGTGGCCGTGGCGGGCTCGCTGATCGTGGTGTCCTCGATCGGCGTCGCGCAGTGGACGGTATTGCGCCGCTTCAGTGATCGGTCCGCACTGTGGATCCTGGCCAACGCGGTGGCATGGATCGGTGGGCTCATCGCCTTCACGGTGGTGGCGCCGCCGTTGTGGCAGCCGGGTCAGCCGCCGATTCTCACCGCCGCCATCGGAGCGCTGGGCGGTGCGGCCATGGCCGCTGCCATGGCGTGGGTGACCGGCGCCTTCCTGACCCAGGTACTGGCCGACGGGCATCGCAGGACGCCGCGTACGGAGCGCCGATCCTGAAGTCCGGCAACGGATTCCCTATCGAGACCGTGCTCGACCCTTTGTTCCGAACAGGAGACCGACATGAACCCCGAACCCTCGACCGTCCGCTCCGTCCGACTGCGCGGCGACCTGGACGAACCGCTCTCTCGCTGGCTGTGGCTGGTGAAATGGATCCTCGCGATACCCCACTACATCGTGCTGTTGTTCCTGTGGATCGCCTTCTGGGCGGTCACGGTGGTGGCGTGGTTCGCGATCCTGTTCACCGGGCGCTACCCGCGCTCCCTGTTCGACTTCAGCGTGGGTGTGATGCGCTGGTCCTGGCGGGTGCAGTTCTACACCTACGCGGCACTGGGCACCGACAGGTATCCGCCGTTCACCCTGCGGCAGACCGACTACCCGACAGATCTGGAGATCGATTACCCCGAACAGCTCTCGCGCGGGCTCGCTCTCGTGAAATGGTGGCTGCTCGCCATCCCGCACTACTTGATTCTGGCCGCCCTGTTCAGCGGTGGCGTGGTACTGGGTAATGGCTCGGGCAACGGCAACAACACGATTCCGCTGATCGGCGTGCTGGTGCTGATCGCCGCGGTCGCCCTGCTGTTCACCGGCCGCTACCCGCGCGGGCTGTTCGGTTTCGTCCTCGGTGTGAACCGGTGGTTCTACCGCGTCCTGGCGTATTCGGCGCTGCTGACCGACGACTATCCACCCTTCCGGCTCGACCAGGGACCGCGGGAACCGATCGAGGATGTCGTGCCGTGACAACGAGATTCCCTCGGGTGCCGGACCGCTGGGCAATCATTGCCGTGCTGCTCGCGGTCGCGGTGGTGCTGGCCGCCGCGGCGCTGGTGGCGATCCTCTTCGATCGCAACGACCAGTCCGCGCCGCCACCACCGGCCACCGTTATCTCATCGGCCCTGGCCGGGCCGAGTGCGACCACGGCAACGGCGCTCCTCGCGACCTCGTCTCGCCACCAACCCCTCTGGCCCTTCCACAGCCTCGCCGAAGCCGCGTCCTGGCAGCAGGACACCGGCCCGGGCGGTGCCGCTCAACCGCACAGCACGACGGGGCAGGGGGAGTGATGCAACAGATCCCGGCTCGTGGAGCCGAACAATGCGGCGGTCGCTGAGTTGCGGGGGCGGGTGCCGACGACCAGCAGCTGGGAGTCGCGTCCCGCCTCCGCCAGAACGGTGGCGGGTACGCCGGGAACGGACACCTCGGTGACATCCACGTCCGGGTGAGCCAGGCGATGCGGGGTCAGCGCACTCGTCAGGACGGCATTGTCCGCGGCCGTGTGGTCGGCTGCCGGACCGATCGCCGCGATCCGGCTCCCCGGCCGGCAGTGCACGGCGGTCAGCGGCACCGAAAGTGCCTCGGCGAGTTCGAATCCCAGCACGAGGGCCGCAGTACTGAGCGGGGTGCCGTCCACTCCGACCGTGACCGGCTTCCGCCGCGGAATGCGACGGCCCGCGGTGCCGCGCCATACCGCGACCGGGCACCGCGCGTGCCGTGCGACCTCCATGGTCGTCGGGCCGACCAGCCGCCCATCCCAGGCGGTCCGGGCCCCGACCACCAGGATCCGGGCGTCCGTGCTGCGCGCGACGAGCGCGGGAGCGGCCGCCTCGGGGGTGACCTCGGTGGTGACGGGCAACTCCGGTGCGCAGGAATGGACCAGTGCCACAGCGTGTTCGGCGGTCCGCGCGGCGATCTCGTGCCAGCGCACCACCCGGCCGCGCTGGGGAGCGTGCTCCGGCTCGCCGTCGCCGTGGGGAAATTTCGGAGCGCAGGCGATCACGAGCGGTTCGTGGATGGCCGTGGCGAGATATGCGGCCCAGCGGACCGCATTGAGTGAAACCGTCGAGCCGTCCACCCCGGCCACCACGGCATGGCGATCATGGTGCGCGTCCATCGTTCCCTGCCTCCCGCCCGGCGTATCTGCTCCGACCCTCCGAGAATGACCCGTCACCGTCGATCGCACACGATGCGAGAGACCCTGATCGTGGTGACGTAAGACCATCCGCTCGCGGGATCAGCCGGGCGACAGCTCGGTGACCCGCCACCAGGCTCGCGCGTGGTCACCGGTGTCCCGAGCCGGGACGGCGAACGGCTCGGCCCTGTGCCGGCCGGGGATGATCTGGTACCGGATGGAGCCTGGGATGCTGACCAGGGCCAGGATCGGCCAGAGGGCGCGAGCGTACAGGATCGGTGGCGCTCATGGCGGACCTACTCTGCGGTGATCACGACCTTGAGCGCTCCGGTCTCGCCGGCGCGCGCGAAGGTGTCGTACGCGGAGGGGAATTCGTCCATCGTGAAGCGGTGGGTGATCATCGCGGCGGGGTCGAGGCGGCCGCTGGCCACCAGGTCGATGAGCCGGGGTGTGGAGTAGGTGTCGACCAGGCCGGTGGTGATTGTCAGGTCCCGGATCCAGATCTTCTCGAGGTGCAGGGTGGCGGGCTTGCCGTGCACGCCGATATTGGCGACGTGACCGCCCGAGCGGACAAGATCGACTGCGGTCTCGAAGGTTTCGGGGACTCCTACCGCCTCGATGGTGACGTCCGCGCCGAGGCCGCCGGTCAGCCGCGCGATCACGTCGGAGGGATTGTCGCGACCGCTGTTGACGATCACATCCGCGCCCAGTTTCGCGGCGGCGTCGAGCCGGCTGTCGGCCAGGTCGATGGCCACGATGTGGCCGGGGCTGTAGAGCCGCGAGGTGACGATCGCGGCCAGCCCGATCGGACCCGCGCCGATGATCGCCACCGTATCGCCCGGCCGCACAGCGCCGTTGAGGACACCGACCTCGTAGCTGGTGGGCAGAATGTCGGCGAGCATGAGCATCTGCTCGTCGGAAATGCTTTGGGGGATAGGATAGGTCGAGGTATCGGCGAAGGGGACGCGCACCAATTCCGCCTGCGTGCCGTCGATGAGATGGCCCAGGACCCAGCCACCGCCGCCGAGGCACTGCCCGTAACGGCTCTCCCGGCAGAATCGGCATGCGCCGCAAGCGCTGATGCAGGAGACCAGAACCCGCTCGCCGACCTTGCGGGTGTGAACTCCGGCACCCACCTCGACGACGGTGCCCACGGCTTCGTGACCGAGAATCCGGCCGGGCGCGAACTCGGGTACGTCACCCCCGAGAATGTGCAGATCGGTGCCGCAGATCGTCACCGCCTCGACGCGGATGATCGCATCGGTCGGTTGCGTGATGATCGGGTCGGGGACCTCATCCCAGGATTTCTGTCCGGGTCCATGAAAAACCATTGCTCGCATGGGAATACCTCCTGTGGGCGGGCATTTCGACCGTATTCCCGCTCAACAGCCCGAGACTGGTGCCATAGGTCCCGAATCCCAGGGTCGAAGGCAGCGTTGCGGGTTGCGGGTCGGACTAACGGTCCGGTGTCGCGGCAGTGCGTGATCGGCGGCTGTGCGTATCGGTCGCGGCATCGAGAGAATCGGCGAAGTCCATGAGCTGGTGGACCTGTTCGCCATGCCGGGCCAGGAAGTCCTCGCGGGCGCGGCCGCGGCGGAAGGTGAGGAAGGAGCGGCCGGTCTCGAGCTGCCAGGTGTACCAGAACAGGTAGGGGATGGTGAGGACGAAATTGACTACGCCCCAGACGATCCAGACATCATTGTTGAACCACCCGTCCGAGGGCATCACCTTCGGGAAGATGTTGTAGATCGCGATCACCAGCATGAGCACGGGCAACGTGTAGATGCGGGCCATGATGTAGAGCTCGGGGCGGCGCTTGACCAGCGGATAGATCTCCGCGACCGCGAGAATGCAGATGCTGGCTGCGAAATGCTCTTCCTGCGGGGGATATCCGCCGAAGGTGAAGCACAGATTCCAGGTGGTGTAGAGGAAGTTCCACGCCATGGTCGTGTAGGCGACGAGCTCGGCGTTGCGGCCGGGCAGCACTTCCCAGAAGCGCGGGCAGTAGGGGATCGTGAGGCACAGTCCGAGCCCGACCGCGGCGTTCCAGTAGTTGCCGATCTGGGCGTCGCGCAGGGTGGCCTCGGCGATATTGAGGAACAGGATCGCGTACGGGAACCACAGGAATCGCGGATTGCGCAGGATCTCCCACACCCGCCCGGGGCGTTGCTCGGCCACGGAGATCCGCATCGCGCCGACCAGGGTCAGCGGGATCAGCACCGACAGGATCTTGGCCCACGAGAACCAGTTGATCAGGCCGATATCGCGGCCCGGTCCCCAGATCCACAGCGGGAAGGTCAGCAGCGACAGTCCCCACACCCACATCGCGGGCCGTGGACGGGTGCGCATGTAATCGACGATGAGCCACAGGATTCCGCAGAACACCAGCATCGAGACCGCCGTCACCCAGGTGAAGGGGGCCGGGTTCCCGGACACCGCCTGCGACGCCGCGCTGATCATGGTGGATACCGCCTTTCGCTGGCTTCGGAAGAGAGAGCGATCGGGCAACCGACGAGCAGGCTGATTCCGCCGCTCGGGTCAGCCCTGGTCGATCGTGAGGATGTCGGCCAGCGGGCGCCGGGGAGTCGGCGGCAGGGGCGGTTCCCCGTCCGGCACGGTGCCGATCCGCACGACGATCTGTGGTGTGCCGGGATGCTGCAGCAGATTGGTGAGAATATTCCGGCCCGTGGGCAATTCGGTGATGTGGGTGAGCGCGCAGGTCGCCAGCCCGGCTACCGTGCATTCGAGCAGGACCGCCGAGAGGGCCTCGCCCGTCGCCAGCCACTCGGGTAAGGAATCGGCCTCCGAGCTGAGCATCACCATCTCGGCGTGGTCGTCGGTCTCCGCGCGCCGCATTGAGTGCGGCGCGGACGGGAAGACCCGGCCCACCCGGACCCGGGCGAATTCCGCGTCCGAGACCAGCGATGCGGCCGGAACGCCTTCGGGATCTCCGGAATGCCCTGCCCACCAGCCGATCTCGGCCTGGTACATCATGTCGTGCCGGCGCAGCGCCGCAGTCTGCTGGGATACCGCGGCCAGCCTGGCCTGGACCGCGTCGTCGAGCGTGTCCAGCTCCAGATAGTGCGGCGAGACCAGCATGCGCAGCCTGCGCTGGAGGTCTTCCCAGTTCTCGGGCGCGCCCAGCGGCAGCCGGTCGGTGCGGCGGTGCTGGATGGCGCCCGCGCGGGCCACCAGACCCGATGGGGGTTCGGGCCAGGGCCGGAAGCTGATCTCGGCCAGGCGGCCGGGATCCAGTGGGTCCGGGACCCGGGTGGTGTCGGTGTGCCAGCCGTGCGCGCCGAACGCGGTGCGGACGTGGTGCAGCATGGCGCCGCAGCTGATCACCTGCTGGCGGCCGTGCGGGTCCGCGGCGATGAGCAGCCGGTCGGGATCGGTGTGCAGGTGCAGCCGCGCGCCGTCGAAGCGCCAATGCCAGGGCTGGGTGTTGTGCACGGAGGGCGCGCGCGAAGCCAGCAGCATCGCGGCCGTCAGCGTGCGGTGGTCGGGTACGGCGAGCGGGGTGGCGTTCATTGCGGTCATACTTCGAGTGTTCGCGTCGGCCAGTTCGGAACATACGGGCTTTCCGCCTGCTGACCAGGGACGTTGGTCACCAGGGTGAGCGCCGGCACGGTGCGTTCGGCACGCTCCTTGATGCCGTGCAGCATCTTGGCCTCCATGATGAGGCTGCCGGGCTCCATGATCAGCATGTAGAAAAGGCGTTGCAGCAGACCGGCATCCGGGAGCGCGATGCGGTTGCGGCTGATCAATCGGGTGCCCTCGGCGGTCGGGTAGAGGCCGAACGCCCACACCCAATGTTGGTCGGTCGAGGCCAGTACGAGGGCGCGCGGACGATCGAGCACAGCCACCCGCATTGCGGGACCGGACTTGCCCATCGGCAGCACATCGTCCACGGCGAGTTGCTGATACTGCGGCAGGATCTGGTCGGCGCTGTGCATGTCCAGCCCGAGCAGGTTCTCGATCCAGTCATAGGTGTAGGCGCCGGCCCGGCCGGGTCCCATCTGAACCAGCCACGGCCAGATCTGCTCCGGCGTGGCGGCGACGGTGATCGCGCGCGTGGTGACCGTGGCGGCCTCGGCCAGCAGGTCGTCACCGGGCATCGTCCGCCCGACCTCCTCGGCGGTCGAGCCCCAGGTCACGCACTTGGTGCGCGCGAAGAGCCGGTATCCGGCGGCCAGTCCGGTGAGGGCCGAGGCCACGCCGATCACGGTCGCCAATGGTGCCTTCATGGGTTCTTCCTCTCGGTAGGACGTCGATGTCGATCCTCGGCCGCGCGGCCGGATTTCCGCAGGGACCGATGGCCCGACATCCGCCCTCGGAACCGGTGACTTTCGGCCGTCTCGCCGCGGCTCGCCCGCGCGGGATGCTGTGAACGAACAGCGGATTCGCACGGATCGGAGGACAGGCCATGACGGAGTTCGCGGACAGGAGCGCGATCGTCACCGGCGGTGCGCGCGGAATCGGCGCGGCGGTGGTCGCGGAACTGGCGAAGGCGGGCTTCGGCGTCGTCATTGCCGACCTGCGCACCGAAGCCGGGACGAAACTCGCCGAAATCCATGGGCCGCAAGCACGATTCCATCATCTCGACGTCACCGACGAGGATGAGTGGCAGCGGGTGCTGGAGAAGGCCGAGCGGGAATTCGGCCCGCTGGGCGCACTGGTGAATACCGCCGAGATCCTCGACTTCGGGACCGTCGAGTCCGAGTCGCCCGCCTTGTTCCGGCACGTGCTGGACGTCAACCTCTACGGGCCCTGGCTCGGGATGCGGCTGGCCGCGCCGCGCCTGCGTGCCGCGGGCGGCGGCACGATCGTCAATATCTCCTCGACCGCGGGCCTGATGGGCTACGCGGGCATCAGCGGATATGTCGCCAGTAAGTGGGGACTGCGTGGATTGACCAAAGCCGCGGCGCTGGAACTGGGTTCGTCCGGCATTCGCGTGTGCTCGGTGCACCCTGGGCCGATTCATACGGCGATGACCGCCGGCCTGGCCGAGTCGATCGCCGCCACCCAGCCGCTGTCGCGATTCGGCGAACCGGAGGAGGTCGCGGCCATGGTGCGGTTCCTCGTCACGGAGGCGACCTTCTCGACCGGGTCGGAATTCGTGGTCGACGGCGGCGCGACCACCGGTCAGGCCGGGCTGGTCGAAACATCCGGTGCCGACCAGGGGTAATGGCGACACGAAAGAACTGGAGGCATCGCCATGATGTATTGGTACGGCCACGACATGAGTGGCTGGGGCTACGCCTGGATGGGCGTGGGCATGTTGGTCTTCTGGGCCCTGCTCATCGTCGGGATCGTGCTCGCGGTGCGGTTCGCGGTATCCGACCCGGGCCGCTCGGGCCGCTATGAATCCCCGTCCCCGCAGGAACTGCTGGCCCAGCGTTTCGCGCGCGGTGAGATCGACGAGACCGAATACGCCAATCGCCTTGCCGCACTGCGGGCCTCGGGCGCGCGGCAGTAGAACGACGGGAGTGTGAGCATGTCGGAGATTTCCGAAACCCCTGGCGGGCAATTGAATCCGCCGGTCGTCGTGGCAACCGACGGGTCGGCCGTTTCGTACCTGGCCGTGGCCTGGGCGGCCGTGGATGCGGGATTGCACGGCTCGCCGCTCGAGATTGTCACCTCGGTGGCGGTCCCCGGCGGATGGGGACCCGGTGCGATGCTGACTGATACCGACACCGACTGGCTGCGCCTCGACGGCGAACGGGTGGTCACCGAAGCGAGTCGCGTGGCGCGCACCGCGGCCGTCGGCGACGGCCTCTCCATTCGTACCGACGTCACCTTCGACACGGCGATTCCGTCTCTGATCGAACGGTCGAGGCACGCTCGACTGCTCGTCGTGGGCAGCCGCGGGCGCGGCGCGATCCGGCGCGGCCTGCTCGGATCGGTCAGTACCGCGGTGACGCGACATGCCCACTGCCCCATCGCGATCGTGCATTCGACAGCTGCGATCGACCCGGTCTCCGCGGAGAAGCCGGTGCTCGTCGGCGTCGATGGCACACCCAACAGCGTGCCCGCGCTGAGGCTGGCTTTCGAGGAGGCATCCCGCCGCAAGGTCGGGCTCGATGCGCTGCACGCCTGGAGCGACACCAACCAGGCCGGGCTGCCAATGTCGGGATGGGATGCCGTCCGCGAACGCGAAACCGAACTGCTCGCCGAACGGCTGGCCGGATTCGGGGAGCGCTATCCGGACGTCCAGGTCCGCCGGATTCTGGTCCGCGACCGCCCGATTCAGTCCCTGCTGGATGCGGCGGAGAACGCCCAGCTTCTGGTGGTCGGCAGTCACGGCCGCGGCGGTTTCGCCGGCATGCTGCTCGGCTCGACCAGCAACGCGCTGCTGCACAGCGTGGAATGCCCGATGATCGTCGTGCCGACCCGCTGACCGGGCCGACCGACATGGTCTGGGCGCTGTGTGCCGCCCCCGGCAGGGGGTGCGTGCTCGCATTGATTGCAGGTTTTCTAAACTAATAACCTAGTTTATTAGTGAAGGAGAACGTTGCCATGGGCGATCAGACCACTGCGGAACCGCCGGCGTCTGTGCGGGAGCAGTCGGCAGTGTTGAAATCGGCTCTGGCGCAAGAACTGTGAGCGTGCGGGCACTGTTGCCGGTCTGGTCGGACTGGCGTGCGGGCGTGCGTGCTCCGGGGGCCGATCTGCTGTCCGGGCTGATCGTCGCCCTGGTCGCGCTGCCGTTGGCGCTGGGCTTCGGGATCTCCTCGGGCCTCGGGGCGGCCGCCGGGCTGGCGACCGCGGTGATCGCGGGCACGGTTGCGGCGGTCTTCGGCGGATCGCGGTTCCAGGTGTCGGGGCCCACGGGGGCGATGACCGTGGTGTTGGTGCCGATCTTCCATCAGCACGGTGCGAGCGGGGTGCTGGCCGTGGGGCTGCTGGCCGGGCTCGTGCTGGTGGTGCTCGCGGTCGCCGGGGTCGGGCGTGCGGTGCGCTACATGCCCGCCCCGGTGATCGAGGGCTTCACCGCCGGAATCGCGGTGGTCATTGCGTTGCAACAGGTCCCGGCCGCGCTCGGTATCGCGCACGTGCACGGGGACAAGGTGTGGCAGGCCGCCGCTGACGCCGTGCGCCAGTACCTGGGGCATCTCGACCCGCTGCCGATCGCCACCGCCCTGCTGGTGGCGGCACTCATGCTGGTCGGTGGCCGCTATCTGCCCCGCTGGCCGTTCGCGCTGCTGGCCGTGGCGCTGGCGACAGCGGCTGTGGCGGTGTTCGATCTGCCATTGGCCCGGATCGGCGCCGTCCCGTCCGGATTGCAGGCTCCCTCCCTCGGTTTCCTTCATGTCGACCAGCTCGGTTCGCTGCTGGCGCCGGCGTTGGCGGTGGCCGCGCTGGCGGCATTGGAGTCGCTGCTGTCGGCCACGGCCGCCGACGCGATGGCGGTGGGTACCCGCCACAACTCCGACCGTGAGCTGTTCGGCCAGGGGCTGGCCAATATCGCCGCACCGCTGTTCGGAGGTGTCCCGGCCACCGGCGCGATCGCGCGCACTGCGGTGAACGTCCGCTCGGGCGGTCGCACCCGGCTGGCCGCACTCGCCCACGCGATCGTGCTCGCGGCCATCGTCTTCCTGGCCGCTCCGCTGGTCGGGCAGATTCCCCTCGCCGCGCTGGCGGGGGTGCTGCTGGCGACCACGGTGCGGATGGTCGAGACGGCGTCGCTGGCGGCGATCGCCCGCGCTTCGAAGGGGGACGCGGCGATCATGGGCGTCACGTTCCTGGTCACCGTCGCCGCCGACCTGGTGACCGCGGTGGCGGTGGGCGTGGGGATCGCGGTGGTACTCGCCTTGCGTGCGGTCGCGAAAGAGGCACGCCTGCAGCAGATTCCGCTGGACGAGGGAGATCATCTGGCCGAGGAGCACGAGCTGCTCGACGAGCACATCGTCGCCTACCGGCTCGACGGGCCGCTGTTCTTCGCGGGCGCGCACCGATTCCTGCTGGAGCTGGCCGAGGTATCGGATGTGCACGTGGTGATCCTGCGCATGTCGCACGTCACCGCGCTGGACACCACCGGTGCGCTGGTGCTCAAGGACGCGATCGGCAAACTCGAACACCGCAACATCATCGTGCTCATGTCCGGGCTTCGCCCCGATCACCAGCGCCGCCTCACCGCGATCGGGGCCCTGCCCGCGGGCGGCGCCGACCACCTGTTCACCCACACGCCCGATGCCATCACCCGTGCGCGGCAGCTGGCGCCCGCGGTGGCCGGGGACGGTCATCGAGCGAGCGCCTGACACCCTTTGCCCGCGTGGTTCAGTGCGTGTTGGTCGAGGGGTGGGTCGGGAGCCCCAAGGCGGAGCGGTTGCAGGCCAGGGCGAGGTCGGTAGCGGTCACGAGGCCGGTGAGGCGGCCGGTGGGGTCGGTGACGGCGACGGCATCGAGGTTGGGGCGCAGGACGATTCGGGAGATGACGTCGGCGAGCAGATCGTCGGCGCGAGCGATCGCGGCCGGGGGGAGTGGGCGGGCGATGTCCGCGACCCGGAGACCGGGGTGCGGACGTGTGCGGGTACGCAGGAGATCGGCCCAGGCCAGTACGGCGCACGGGTGGCCGTCCTGGTCGACGACCGGGAAGACGTGGTGGTGGGTGTAGACGAGGTCGGATCGGAGGAGCTGGTCGAGGGTCCATGCGGCGTCGGCCATCCGCGGTGCGGGGGTCATGATGTCGCCGATGGTGGTGGCGTCCAGACCATGTCGCAGGCCCGCCAGGGTCAGCTCGCTGTTGGCGGCGCTGTAGAGGAACAAGCCGAGCAGTATCAGCCACAGGCCGCCGAAGTCGCGGAACGCGATGATCTCGGCGCTGCCGATGCCGCCCAGGGTCATGCCCAGGACCTGGCCGGTGCGGGCGGCCGCGGTCTCGGCACGCAGGCGGTCGCCGCTGCGCCGCCAGATCACCGCCCGGACGACGCGCCCACCGTCGAGGGGCGCGCCCGGCAGCATATTGAATACGGCGAGAACCACATTCACGGTGCCGAGCCAGACGAGAGTTTCGGTGACCGGGCCGCCGGGGGAGAAGACCGACGACACGACCGCCGCGCCGTAGATCATCACGCCGAGAATCAGGCTGGTGGCGGGGCCGACCAGCGCGACCCGGAGGTCGGTCCGGGCATCCTTGGGCTCGTCGGTCAGCTCGGACGCCCCGCCGAGCAGCCACAGCACGATGCGTTCGACATGAACCCCATTGCGGGTGGCCACGATCGAGTGGGCCAGCTCGTGTGCGAGCAGGCAGGCGATCAATCCGAGCGCGCCGATGATCGCCGCCGCCCAGATGACTCCGGCGCCGGCGGTGCCACGGAGGAAGGTGGCGAGTATCCACGTGAAGAGCGCCACGGTGACGGCCGCCGACCAGTGCGCGCCGATGCGGATGCCGGCGATTCTTCCGAGTGGGACAGTGGATCGGATCTGCATGGTGTCCTCGTCTGTCGTGCCGGTCGGATCAGTGTTCGGACCCGGTCAGCCCCTGGGCGAGCAGGATCCGGTGGGCCTGTTGTGCGGCCGAGAATCCGCCGTGGTCGTCCGGTCCGGCGTCCGCGGGAAACTCGAGACCGTGCACGAGTGCGGTGACGGCCTCGGTGAGCGCGGTCAGGCGCCGTTCGAAGTCTTCGGTCTGTGTCCGGTCCGGCTGTGTGAGGGCCGCCGCCAGATCGGTGCCGAGCAGGACGAAGCGCAGCGCCACCGGCAGCTGCGCCAGCACATGGTCGAGCTGACCGGGAGAGAACTGGTCGGCGAGGGCATCGGTCACCACCCCCACCAGCGACACGGCCTCCTCGGGAGTGACGCCTGCGGCATGGGCGAATTGGGCGAGGAATGACGGCACATCGCGAGGGACCGGCACGTGAGCCGGCATCCAGCCCTCGTAGAACATGCCGCGCAGCAGCTCGGGCAACTGGGCACTGAGATGCGCGGCGGCATTGACGCCCAGGCGGTCGCGCACGGTGTGCAGCCACGCGCGCAGGGCGCGATGGGCGAGGAATCGATCCTCGGTGTCCATGGCCTGGGCAACGGCCGCCAGCCATTCGTGTGCGGTGTGCACGCTCGGTGCGAGCGGATCGGTGTGATGGCTCATGGCGACACGACCTTTCGGGAGATGAGTGGGCACTCGGGTGATAGGTCGAGCCTGCGCTCTCCGCAGGCCCGATGGCAGAGGACTGGTGCCACCGCGCCGACGACAGAGGTCACCGCCGCGATGGTCTTTGCGCCCTGCCGGTTCCGGGGTCGCGATCGCCGGATCCGGCGGACCTGCCGACGCTGGTCACGTTGCCGGGCGTTCCGGCCGCGCGAGCATCGGTGTCGGTTCTCATGCGGATCAGCCGCCACGGTTCGGCAGATCGATGGAATCCGATTGCGCGTCGGGTGAACTCGCGGAACGTCCTACCGCGTTCCACCCGCGCAAGGCCTGGGCGATAGTGGCATCGATCGGGGTGGTCGTATCCACGGTTGTCGCGTCCGGCCATGGAGAGCTGGTCGTGGCCAGTGCATGGGCGATATCGGGGGTGGCCTCGGAATCGCCGGGGCGGCGCGTGCGGATGCGCGTGGCGGACAGCTGTGGCGGGCACTCACAGCGCAGCGGGATCATCTCGGCGTGGGCCCGCGCCGCGAGTGCGTGGGCGCGGGCCCGTTCGGCGGCATCGATCCAGGAGGCGTCGAGTATCACCGAGACGCCGAGCGCGAGGCGCTGCCGTGCCAGTTCCAGCATGTGGGTGTACACCAGTGCTCTCGCGTCGGGCCGGTAGGCCCCGGCGTCGAGGACGCCGCGCGCACCGGTGATCGCTCCCGAGGCGCGGAGCCGGGCTCGCACGGTGTCGCTCGAGATCACCTCGGCGTCGGTGATCTGTGCGAGACGAGTTGCCACGGTTGACTTTCCGGTCCCGGGCAGGCCGCCGACAAGTGCCAGCCGTACCGCGCCGACCGCCAGGTGCCGCACCGCGAGATCCAGGTGCCGGACAGCGTGACCGACGAACCTCTCGTCGCCCTGCGCAGCCCGGATATGGTCCGTCTTGGCCCGCACCATGGCCCGGTAGGCGATGTAGTGGTGACGCAGCGAGGCCGGCGGTGAATCCCCGGCCGCGTTCAGGTAGTCGGTGAGAAAGTCCTCGGCGAGCTGCGGTCGGCCGAGGAACTCCAGATCCATCGCCAGGAAGGCGGCATCGTCGAGGCCGTCGACAGCGCGGAGGGAATCGTCGAAGTCGAGGCAGTCCAGGATCCGGAAGCCGTCGGGAAGCGCGAAGATGTCTTCGGCCAGCAGATCGCCGTGCCCATCCAGAATCCGGCCGCCCACGATGCGTTCGGCCAGCAGCGGCGCCCGGCCGTCGATGAAACGCATGGCCAGCCGCTCGATACGGTCGACCAGTAGGGGATCGAGCGCGCTGAGCGGATGGGATCGAGGTCCGCGCAACAGGATTCGCCAGCGCTGCCGCAGGGCCGGTGCCGTTCCCGCCTGATCGATCGTGCTGCTCCGGATGGCGGTGCGATGGAATTGGGCCACCACCGTCGCCAGCTCGGACAGTTCCGCCCGGCCGATCTCGCCGCAGGTGGCCAGCGTGCTCAACCGCCGAGATTCCGGCATACGCCGCATGATCAGCACGGGTTCACCGGGACCGTCGAGCGGACCGGTGAGATGGGCCAGGCCGAGGTAGACATCGGGCGCCCAGCGCCGATTCAATTCGAGTTCGCGGCGCAACGCATGTTCCCGGGCCTCGGTCGTTGCGAAATCGAGGAAGTCGGTGACGACGGGCTTCTTCACCTTGTATGCCCGATCCTCGAACAGCACTACCAGCCCGGTGTGCGTTTCCCGCAGCTCCGCGGCGAGCGCACCGTGCAGGGTCCCCCTGTGCGGGTGCTCGGCGGCCACGGCGCGGCTCGACCGCTGTCGCATGTCGTCGGGCTCGACGACAGGACGTGAGGTGGCGGCGTTCGTGTCCATGCCTCCAACGCTCCGCGCGCCGGGCCGGGGAAAACAGAGGACTTCGGTCCCCACCGTGACGACAACGGTCCCGCCGCCGGACTACCCGATGCCCTATCGAATGGCGCCCGATGCACGTGAAATCAGCTGTGTCAGAACCTCCTACCGAACCGAGGCCGCCGATGTCGATCGTGGCGTCGACGACGAACCCGGCGATACCAGGGAGAACATCATGAAAGGCCGGATTCTGGTCGCCTACGCGACCCGCTATGGCGCCACCGAGGAGATCGCCGAGCAGATCGCGAAGACACTGCGCGAGTCGGGATTCGACGTGGACTGCCGCGCCATGCGCGACCTCCGCACCATCGACGACTACCGCGGCGTCGTCCTCGGCGCCCCCTTCTACTACGGCCGCTGGCCGCGGGCGGCCCGCCACTTCCTCAGCCGATTCGGTCCGATACTCGCGCACCGTGATGTCGCCGTCTTCGCGATCGGGCAGGTCGAACCGAGTCGGCCCGAAACCGAGGTCCGTTCGCAGCTCGACAGCTTGCTCGCACGCTACGACTGGCTCAAGCCCTTCGGCGTCGCGTTGTTCGGCGGTCGCTGGGACCCCGGAGCCCTGCGCGGCCTCGACCGCTTGATGCGGAAACTGCCCGGCTCGCCCTTGCACGTGCTCCCGCCCACGGACCTGCGGAATTGGGACGACATCGGCAAATGGGCCGCCGACGTGGCCGCCGGATTCCATGCGCGTTCCGCACAACCGAAGCCGTCCGCCGCCGAGCCCTCCCGGATCTCGCGAGCGGGCGCCTCGCTGGCGATCATCCGCGACTACATAGCCGATCAGCAACAGCCGCGGCGGTCATAGCGCTGCGGCGGTCATAGCGCACGGGCACGTGGTGTCGCGATCACCGCCTGGCCGACGACGCTCGGAGGGACTCGATCGCGTGCATCAAGCGGGTGTTCTCGGCTGCGGGTGCCGGTAGGACGATGCCCTGGACGAGGCCGGCGTAGCGGTCGGACACGAGGTCCGGCAGGGCGTCGTAGTCGCCGCAGACGAGCAGTGCATCGAGGACGTCGTCGGTGACCACGTCGGGGAATTGTTCCCAGCGTTGCGCTTTCGCCAATTCGCGTAGGCGGTCGAACAATTCGGGCAGACCGAGGCGGATGAGCGTTGGCCGGTACGAAGGGGTGGAATAGAGGAAGGCGAGCAGCCGTCGCTGCCGCTCACGGTCGCGTGCCACCTCGGCTGCCGTGGCGCCCGTGGCGATCGGGACCGCGGCGATGATTCCGGGGACTTGGCGTGAGCGTTCCGCGGCGCCCGCCTGCAATGCGGGCTGGACGATGTCGCGCAGATACCCCGGATCGGAGTTGGTGGAGTGGGTGATCACGCCGTCGGCGAGTTGTCCTGCGACGCGGCACATGCCGGCATTGACCGCACCGAGCAGGATCGGTGGCGGGGCGATGTCGTCGGGACCCGGGTTGAAGTAGGGCTGCAACCGGGTCAGCCGGTAGCTGTCGCCCTCGAAATGGATCGAATCGCCGGATGCGAACGCGGCGAACAGCTCTCGCAGCACGGTCAGGTACTCCCCGATCCGGGCGACGGGTTCGGTCCACGGCATCCCGAAACGGCCTTCGATGTTCTGCTTGATCTGGGTTCCGAGCCCCAGTTCGAAGCGTCCGCCGGAGAACTTCGCGAGATCCCAGGCGTTGTACGCGACCAGGGTCGGGCTCCGGACGAAGGCCAGCGTGATCGCGGTGCGCAGGGTGATCCGGCTGGTGTGCTCCGCCGCCAGCAGCGCGACTGCGAACGAGTCGTGGATCGTCTCGGGGATGTGAAGCCCATCGAATCCGAGGTCCTCCACCCGCCGCGCCACCCGTGGCACTTCGGACAGCGGCAGGCGCGGATCCAGGGCTGCATAGACTTTCATCGACCGTCTTCCTCGGCGTCGGTGCGTTCTCACCGCAGACGGTAGCGGGCGCATTGCTTCAACGGTCCTCGGGCCGGGCCGTCGAAGTCCCCTCGAACGATTCCGGCGGCGAGGCCACCAAGTGGAACCGCGCAGGTCAGCACCGGCACATACTGTCGCATGAGCGGCACCGTGCGTCATCGATGGAATGCGACTGCCGCGATAGGTTTCTCGGTGCCGACACTCCCAACAACACCGCGTCGGCGCGCAAAGGGTTAGCGCCCGCCCGGGCGGCACTTTCTTTCAGCGCGGCCCGGGCGGGCATTTGCTATCCGCGGATGATGGTCTCGATCGCTTCGGGATTCACGCCACCGGTGGCCAGCGCGGACGGCACGAGTGGCGCACGAGGGAATGTTCGCGTTCGAACGCCTCGATCGCTTCACGAACCCAGCGCAGATGATGCCGCCCGGACGGACGGGGTTCTTTCCCACACTTGGCACTGATCGGCCCTCAGGCCGGGCCGTTGAAGTCCCCTCGAATGATGCCGGTGGCGAAGGCATCCCATTCGCCGGGGGCGAAGACGAGGGCGGGGCCGGTCGGGTTCTTCGAGTCACGAACTCCGACCGTGCCTCCGGTCAGCCAGGCCACTTCGACGCAGTCGGTTTGTCCGCTGCTGCGGCTGCTCTTGAACCAATGGGCTCCGGACAGGTCGATGTTCATGTGGTGTGACTCCTTGCTACCCGTCTGAGCAGGTCTCGCGTTGCTGTCTCATTCAATGCGGTTTCTCTTATGGCGGAGGCGATTTCATGGTAGCGCCGCACATCATCGTTGTTCTCCATGTAGATGTCCGGTTTGCCGGCTCCTTCGAGATAGACGAGGGGCGGTTCACTCGGGTGAGTGTTGACGTCCCCGAATTCGAGAATTACGAAGGGCCCGTGTAACAGACCTCGGCTGCATCCGCTCGTGAACGGGTGAACGCGCAGCGAGACGTTGGGCAGCTTGCTGATCTCGGCCAGGTGCTGCAACTGCGCGGCCATAATGCGCGGGCCGCCGATCATCCGGTGCAGTGCCGACTCGTGAATCAGCAGCTCGAGCTTCACCGGGTCGGCTTTGCGGGTGATGATCGTTTGCCGTTTGAGCCGCAACTCGACTCGGCGTTCGATGTCTTCCCGGCTGCTGTCGTTATAGAACGTGCTGATCAACGCACGGGCGTAGTCGGCGGTTTGGACCAGCCCAAGAACGATCTCGTGGTAGGCGATCAGCTGCCGCGCGGAGGCGGTCAGTCCCACGTACATGTTGAACGTCGAGTCGCTGTAGAGACCGCCGAATGCGGTGTACCAGGAGGTGACCTGCGCTTGCTTGGCAAGTTCGACGGCCCGATCGGTGTCGGCAGGCGTGACCTCGTACAGCTCGCACAAGGCTCGGATGTCGCGGATGCGAAGCTTTTTCACGCCACCGGTCTCGATGCGGTGCAACGCGGTCTTGCTCAGCTCTACCAGGCGAGCCGCCCGATCCATCGAGAATCCACGGCTGTCGCGGGCCTCGCGCAGGAACCTGCCCAGTTGCCGCCTGGGCAGTGTCGAGGGTTCGTCATCGCTGGTCATGTGTGCATCCTGGGAATTTTCGGAACGGAACACGCGCCATCGCGGAACAGACTGTACACCGGGCGCGGACCCCGTCCTGGCCAATCGAAACAATCGTGATCGGAACGTCCGAATTCGCTGTCTCGCCAGCACATCGGTGGTGTCCTGATCTCATGCCCGCCAAGGAACCACACCCTTTGGTTCTCCAAATGCATGGCGCGCCATAGCCGCCCGACGAGCAGGGGGTCGATGATGTCCAGAAACAATTTGTGGTCGGTGCAGGCGATCATCGACCGCATCGAACGTGAGAAGCAGCAAACCGCTGACACAGAGCACGCCGAGGCCGATGTCGCCGCGGCCGGGTATGCGGTGCGTGGGCTGTGGTCGTGCTATGACGATCCCGGCACATTGACTGCCGGACAAGCGCATACCGCAATGCAGCTGCATCTCGGATGCGGGGTGGACAGCTGCTGGGTGCGGTGGCGGGCGCGGACCGCGCTGGTCGTGGCCGGGCGCATGGTTCTCGACCCGCGTGCGGCACGGGTGCCGGTCGGTCATCGCAGGTCGCTTTTCACCGTGTTGCGGATCGCCGTGTTCGGGTGTGGCGCACTGTTTTTCGGAGGTCGCCATGCCCTGCGATGACCCCGACCGGATCGAGATCCAGGTCATTCAGGATGTGCTCGACACCGTCGAAGCCCGGCTGCGCGACCGCGAGCGCTGCGGCTGGCGGTTGACCGCGCCCCGTTCGCTCATCTACGCGGCCGTCCTGCACGCGGTCATCGTCAGCGCCCGTGCCTCCCACCGCATGCCCGCCACCCTCGACCACGCCTCAGTCCTCGACGCCATCTTCGACGGCGCCGAACCGTCGGATTCCGGTGAACGCGGCCGCCCGGTCGAGGACGTGATCGAACGCCACACCATGAACATGAACTGAGCCGGTTTCGCCGACGAGGCGGCTCCCGCGGCGAGGCCGCCATCACGGTCGGCAACCGGTCCGGCGTCTTTCGTGTCGCGGGCTTGAATCTCCATGCGTCCGTGCGGATTCCCAGCGCACCCTACGGGCACGGTCGCCTCCCTCGGGACCGACAACAGGCACACTCGCAGCCGGGCGACCTGCCGAAGCGTTCGCCCCCGATCAAACTCCCAAAACCCGTGGGCCCGTGTCCCTGGCGCTGTCCGGCGCAGCCGCTTGGATCCGCGCGGGAAGCGGTGCGGGTGTCGGAGCATGTTTGCGCGGTCCGATGAGTGTCGGTCGCGGATACATTCCAACGTCTGAAAGCTACCGACAGGAGTGCAGGAATGCGTTGTACCGCTGACTGCTTCGTCGTCACCCGCGGCGGTTCGGCCCGCGGATACCTCACCAGCCGCCGTTGAAGAAGGCGGACAACGCTGAGGTCGAGTGCATTGCCGATGTTGTGTTTGCTGTCAGCAGGACGATCGAGGCCAGTGACAACAAGGCGGTGACGATGCCGGACCCGCACAGGATGCGTCTTGTCCGGGTGTCGGCGGACCGTGCAAACCGTTTCCACGACACCGCGGTGAGGCCGAGGGCGGTGGTCGCCAGAATTGCGGCGATGATGGCCATAGTGACGTGGTAGCGGGTGAAATCGCTGACCATGTCGTTCACTGGTGGCGCGGCGCCGGTGGCCTCGGTCAGCTGCTGCCGGATCTGGTCGAAGGTGGCGGCGAGCTGTGGGTCGTTCGCGCCGGACGGCAACATCGGCAGCAGGGAGGAGAACGGTGCTACTGCCCCTTGGATGTTCGCGATCACGGTCAGCAGCGCCGCCAGTGCGAATAAGCTGACCAGGGTGCCCGCTGTCACCAGGGCGTACTGCTGAGCTGCGCCGAGACCACCGGCGCGCAGGTACGCCTTCCAGAGCAGCGTAGCCAAAGCGATGAGCACGATGAGCAGGACAGCCGCGATCGCGCCCTTGGCCACGTGGTAGCGGAACCAGTAGTTGATCACGCTGATCAGGGCGGGCGGGTGAGTCCGGTTGCCGGAATTCCAGTACGCGACGAAGCCGTCACGTAAAGCTCGGCGGAGCTTGTGCTGGTCGGCGAAGTCGCTCGGACCGCTGTCGGCCAGCCAGGCCGGGGCGAGAACGAGGGCGGTGGTGAGGACCAGTGCGAGGGCGGTCAGCACGGCGAGGGCGCGACCAGGAATGATGCTTGCGGATCGTGTCAGGGCGACGGAGCTGGGCACGGAGGTTCCTTCGACTCGAGTCCGACAACCCTTTCCATTCTGTGTGCGATCCGGCGGCCCCGCTATGGCCGGCGGGTGGAAATCGGGCCAGCCAGCGAATGCCGTGTGCAGGCGCGATAAACGACCGGACCCGCGTGCGTCTGCAATGCGCGCATGAAATGCTCTCTCATCGCCGGACGTTCTGCGCCGCACCAGGTTCCGGCCGCCGGTGCGCGCCGCGCGGTGGCCGGTTCGGTCAGGCGCTCTCCCGCGTCGATCAGCGCCCGGGCCTTCGAGCGGAACAACGTTGCCGGCGAAATGCCTGTCTCCGAGGCGATCTCAGCGACGGGTTCGCCGCTACGCGTTGCGCAGACATCTGACGACGCGAGGACGGCGAATATGACTTCGGCACAGTGACCTCCCATGGGTCACTCTGCCTCCGCTCTCGCGAGTGTGGACCGGTCCCAGCGGCCACATCACCCGGACCGAAATCATGGGGCCAGGTCATCACGTCTACAACTGAAGGTCAGTTCCCGGTCTCGCCCGGTACGAGCGACGAGATCTCCAGCAGGTGGACATCGGTGTTGGTACAGGCGCTTGTCTCCCAGGTCAGGAAGAACGACTCCGTGTTGTCCGGCGGGTAGATCCGCAGGCCGGCGGCAGTGACCTGCTGGCATTTGTCGCCGTAATTCCCGGCAGCGGTGATGCGGAGTACGGCGGAGGCTTTCTCGTTGATCCCCAGGGTGACCGTCGGCTTCGGCTTGTCTCGATCGGCAGGGGCTCCGATCGGGTCGCCGGTGCGGCTGTTGGCGAACGAGACGCCGGGGAATCCGGTCAGGGTGCAGGGATGCATGCCGGCATTCTTGAAGATGAGCGGGGTGTACGAGCTACCCGCTGCTCCGTCGGACCGGCCCTTGGACAGCTTCAGATCGGCGGCGCGGCACAGCGCGGGGCCGGTCGACGTACCGCCGGTGTCTGCGGAAGTGGTGGTGCCCGGGGCAGGTGTGCCGCCGTCGGCCGCGGTGGGTGTCGCAGTTGCGGTTTCAGACACGGTGACAGTCGACGGGGAGGCACCGGTGTTGTCGGTCCCACATCCCGCCAGTGCCAGTGTGCCGACCGCCAGCAGCGCTGCGGTGGTGGTCTTCAGGGCTGTCATCGGTCCCTCCACATCTGATCCCAACCACCACAACGTGATTCGGATCCCATGTACCGTCAGCACCGCGAATGACGGTGCTGTACCTGGCTATCGGATGATGCGCCCGCGAACGTAACACCGTGTCGGCGAAATGGGGACGCAGGCCGGCGGCGATTCGACCACCCGCACTCCGTCGACCAGCGGGCAGGCTTCGGCCAGACGGAGTGGCCGAAATCGCGCACCGGACGAAGCGACCACGGCCACGCCCCAAGCCTGTGCACTCGCGCTCGTCTTCCCGGTCGCTGGCCGACCACGCCCGATCGGCACGGTCTATCCATTCCGCCAGGCGAGCACGCTCGGCCCACCAGCATCGGATCAGCTCCAAGGTCCAGTGGTCGTCACTGCTGTGCCAGGACGACGACAGGCCGAGACACCGACCGAACCGCTTGCCACAAAACGCCTTACGCTGATTACAGCGCGTTTCGTGGATCTTGTTGAAGCCTGGATGGCAACCAGACCCGTTAGGTCGTGACAACCAGCGACGAGTGGGAACAGGCGTGTCGGCCCAGGGGAGCGGCCATGCCTCGCCGGGCACCGTGCCTACCCCATTCTGCGCGAGATGACCATGATGTATTCGCAGGGAGTGTTCGTTCGGTTGGCGAAGCCGTGGTCCGCGTCGGCCTGGAGGAACAGGGAGTCGCCGGTGTTCAGTGTCTCGCTGATTCCGCCGATCGCGACGGTGAGGGTGCCTTCGAGCACTACGAGTTGTTTCTCCGTACCCGGCGGATACGCGGGCAGCAGCCCGGTAGAGACCTGTGCGGGGAGGTAGTGGACGACCATCTCGCCTCCTCCCGCGCCCGGGGCCGCTGACACCATGTGCCGTTCGAAGCCGGTTTCCGGGTCACGGAAAACGGGGCGATCGTTCTTGCGCAGGACAACGGCCACTCCAGACGCGGCAGCAGTTGCCCCACCGATCAGGTCCGAGAGCGATGTGTCGAGCGCGTGGGCGATCCTGGACGCGACGCCGATCGTCGGGCTCTTCTCACCGCGTTCGACCTTGGACAGCATCGCCCTGCTGACCGACGACCGTGTCGACAGCTGCTCCAGCGTCAGGCCCGCCTCCTCGCGGCGTCGCCGCACGTTAGCGCCGAACGCGCCGGCCAGGTCGTCACTGTGCTGTGGTTCGGCCGCGTTTCCGTCTTGCTCGACCACCCTGCTCCTCGATCGATGGATACCTTGCTGCCCACAGTGTAGGGTTCTCCTAAAGAAGATCTAAGTCTTCTATCAGAGAAGCACGCGAAATGCGCCGACACGACGGAGGTTCCATGCGTTTGATCTCGAGTGGCCAGCACCATGCCACGTTCGAATTCGGTGACCTGCGGGTGATCTCGTTGCGAGACGGGTACATCGACATGCCGCCGACACGGCTCCGCGACGAGCATGGGTGCGTACTCGGTGAGCTGCCGGCCGCCGTGCCGCTGGTCGGCGACAACTTGCGGCTGTCGGTCAACGCCTTCTTCGTCACCGACGGCACGCGATCGGTTCTCATCGACACCGGCGCGTCCGACAACTGGCACGACCCCACCATGGGATTGATCTACGACGCGCTCGACGAAGCCGGCATCGACCGCGCGCACATCACCGACGTGGCCATCACCCACAACCACGAGGACCACGTGAGCGGCCTGATCGCGCCGGACGGCTCACAGGCGTTCCCGAAGCTCGAACGCGTCTGGATCGGCGCGGGCGACACCACGGTGTTCACCGGACGACTCGAGCCGATCCGCGAGCGGGTCATCCCCGTCTCGGAGCAGGTCGCGATCAACGACTGGACCACCGCGATCCCGACACCGGGCCACACCCCCGGCCACACCGTCTACGACATCGGCAGCGCCACCGGGCATCTGCTCGTCTGGGGCGACACCGTCCACGTCCCCACGCTCCAGTTCGATCAGCCGAACGTGTCCTGGGAGTTCGACGGCAACCAGTCCCAGGCCCGCGCCGCCCGCGCGGCCCTCCTCGAACAACTCACCCGCCCAAACCATTTCGTAGCCGGTGCCCACCTCGACTCGCCCGGCATCGCCCGCATAACCCCCTCCGGCGATGGCTATGCGCTGGAATACCTCGCACCACCGATCGGCTGACCGAGCCTGTCGGCTCCGGGCCGCGCTCGCGATGGCGGCATCGAAAACACTTGCCGCAAAAGGGAACCCGACGACCACGCTGAAGACGCTGGCGACGCCGCCGCCAGCACCAAGCCCGCCTCAACCACTACCGCCGCCCCGGTCCAAGGCGGGCCTACATTCTGATCGCTCACCGGCAGCCGCGGACGTTCTGCGCCGCAACAGGTTTCGGCCGCCGACGGCGGCGCGCTGACCGGTTCGATCAGCGGGATCAGCGGCATGACCGGATATTCGAAGGTCGACGTCAGTGGAGGTCGTGCGCTGCCCTCAGGTGATCGGAAGTGCGTGGCGGGCGCGTCGGCGCACATCCCACAGGAGCAGGTTGAAGGGGAACAGCTTCACCACTGAGGGAAGCGGGCGGGTGGTGAGGTCGATGATGTGCAGGATTCGCTCGAATCGCCGCTGTTGGCGATCGGACCAGTCGAGGCGCATGGCTCGCCGGAAGCGAGGCGGCAGGAACCCGGTGGTGAAGAACAGCACGATCGGACCGAATAGCGCTCGGATCGGCAATGGAAGGTAGCCGATGGTCGCCAAATCGTAGAGCCATTCGCGAGCGGTGTCGTCGACCACGATCATGTCTTGCCCTGTGGCCCAGTATTTTTCGAATGTGACCCGGTCCGGCGGCCACATTCCGGGGCGGACCTGCAGGGTGGTGCCGAATCGGGCGCCGAGGCGATAGAACGCTTCGGCTTCGGCATCGGTGAACGGCCCGCAGATCTTGGTGATCGCGTCCGCGGCTCCCCAGTACAAGCATGCCGCGACCCACAATTGCAGCTGCGGATCGAACGCGTTGTATTTGACCGGGCTGTCCGTGGTCGAGCGCACCATCCGATGCTGGCGGTCTATTTCGGCCCGCATGTATTCGCGGTCGTTGTCGGTGCCCAGAATGGCGACCGCCAAGAACGACAGGGTGGTGCGGGCTCGTTTGATCGGGTGCCGCTTACCCTGCCCACCTTCGACGCGGCTTTCCATCACCCCGTAGGCGACGGGGCGGTGCGATAACTGCATGATGACGTTCGCGTTGCCGCTGAGCAGGGCAGCGATCCCGGCTGGGCGGCTGCCCAGATTGAACTCGGCGGCGGTCTCGTTCGAGGTCGGGTCGGGTGGGAACGCGGGCGCGGTCATGGGGTCTCCTCATCGAGAACCGTCTTGATAGTGCGAGAAGATTTTGCACTCATCTTCTCATCGTGATCGGTATCGAGCAACCCCGCCGCCCCCTGCGAACGCATGCGGTAGTGAGGTCGCCGACGACTTCGTTCGACCGGAAAACTGCACGTTCATCGGCAGTAGCGGACGTTCCGCCGGCGTCGGATCGGTACGGTCAGTTGATCTTCCGATGCCCCGCGCTGGCCGGTTCGGTCAGCGCGGTATGCGCCAGGAGAGTGCGCTGCCATGCGGGCATGAACGGCCAACCCAACTGTTCTAAATGTGCACTACAGCTGAGGAATTGGCGTGAAATTGCTGCTCTACGCCGGATTGTGAGGGATTGCACCGGTCGCACGGAACTCGGCATGAGCGCGCACAGCCGACGGCCGTACGGCAGTCTGCCCGTTGATCTTCGGTTGCCCCGCGCTGGCCAGTTCGGTCAGCGCGGTATGCGGCAGGAGCGGATGTTCATCTGTGATCCAATGGCGCGCAGTTC
Organism: Nocardia sp. NPDC046763; assembly: GCF_040645495.1. Classification (NCBI taxonomy): domain Bacteria; kingdom Bacillati; phylum Actinomycetota; class Actinomycetes; order Mycobacteriales; family Nocardiaceae; genus Nocardia; species Nocardia sp. NPDC046763. The sequence continues at coordinate 113,317 of NZ_JBEYYI010000031.1, forward strand.
CGTATGTTCTCCGAGGATTCGACGATGCGTGCTGATCTTGATCGGGCTGCGGATGTCGTGCGGTTGGCCACCAGGTTCGATTGGTCGTGGACGCTGGCTGATCTGGACAGGTTTTGCGAACTGACGGGCTGGACGGTCGAGGAGCGCGGATCCCGCCGCGTCATCATGACAACCGATCTCGCCATCGATCGTCCTGAATCGCAGGCTTATGTCGACGGCGAACGGGTCAGGTACATCAGTATTGATGTGACAGACCGGCTCGGTAAGCAAGAAGCTGCAACCAGCCCGCTGCCCGGGATGTGGTTCACCCAGCTGTGCGACCGTCTCCGGGCGCACTTGTATGCACCGAATCAACGCAAAGACGGCCGATTCCGCGAACTACGTTGGGACCTGCCGACCGTCGTAGTCAGTGTGTGCGGCTCTGCACGTGATTGCCATGTGCTATTGGCCAGTCCCTCTTATCAAGCGGAGCAGGACTACATCGACGAGTACATCATCGCTCAACGTGACCACGACCTAGATACTCCGTGAGGTCATTGAGCGGACTGACGCTTTCGCGACGATGTTTCCACCCAGGTGGCAACATTCGGCTCCTCACCGTCATGTAATCGGCAATTACGCCCCACACATGACGAAAAGCGTCCTGACGTCGGTGATTACAACGACCAGGCCAGACCGCGTATGTCACGGCGCACAGCGATTCCGCCGAGGCTCATGCTTCTCTGTCGCAAATCCGGAAGGTGCCGTCGCAAATCCGGTAGCCCCGAATCTGCCGACGCACTTAGCCTCGATCCATGGACCCGGGTTTCGGGCTGGTCTGCGCGCCGGAGGCGTGCAGACCAGCGGGTTTCGGGTATGAGGTAGCCGCTGGTCTGCCC